>NZ_VWWH01000161.1:0-8475 GCF_011753045.1 Burkholderia sp. Ap-955 | reverse complement strand
CACGCACGCGCCGAACGCGTCGAGCACCAGCGCGCGCGCATTCGGCAGCGGCAGGCCGAGCGGCACGCCGCTCGCCGGATCGCGCGCATCGGCGGCGATCGACGCCGTGTCGCAGGCGATCGCACCGACGGTTGCCTCGGTCGGCCCGTAGTGGTTGATCACGCGGCAGGCTGGCGCCAGCGCGGCCAGGCGCGCGACGAGCGCCCACGTGAGCGTTTCGCCGCCGGTCACGAGCGCGTGGCGCGGCAGCACGTCGGCCGGCACACGTGCGTCTAACAGCGCCTGCAGGTGGCTCGGCACGATCTTCAGCACGCCGACGTCGCGGCGGCGCATTTCGTCCGCGAACAGGTCGGGATCGAACGCGCAGGCGGCCGGCAGCAGGTGCAGCGTGCGGCCCGCGCACAGCGCGCCGAACAGCGTCGTGTGACCGAGGTCGGCCGCGACGGTCGACACCATCGCGAACGACGCGTCCGGGGCGAACGCCAGTTCGTCGAGCATCCCCTGCACGTAGTCGGCCAGCGCGCCGTGCGACACGACGACGCCCTTCGGCGTGCCGGTCGAGCCCGACGTATAGATCAGGTACGCGCCCTGTTCCGGATGCGGTGCGATGCGCACGCCGGCCGCATGCGCGAGGGTTGCGTCCTGCGCGAGCGCGTCGACGTCGAGCGGCTGTGCGTCGATGCCGGCAGGCCACGCGGCCGGGTCCGCGACGAGCGCCCAGCGCGCGCCGCAGTCGGCTGCCGCCGCGGCCAGTCGCGCGGCGGGCTGCGCGGGATCGAGCAACACGGCGAGCGCACCGGCCTTCAGCGCGCCGAGCAGGCCGACGACGAAGCGCGCCGAGCGTTCGATGCAGACGATGACGGACGCTTCGGCGGCCACGCCGCGCTGGGTCAGCGCACGTGCGATGCGGTTCGATGCGTCGTCGAGTTCGGCGAACGTCAGCGACGCCGACTCATCGGCGAGCGCGACGCGATGCGGATACGCGGCGGCCTGCCGCGCGAACGCGGCGACGATGTCCGCATGCTCGACGCGCAGTGCACGGCCGTCGCGCGGCTGGCGTGAAGCGGCCGACGCGTCGCACGGCAATACGGCCGTCGTTTGGTGCGGATCGCGCGCGGCCGCGCCGACGAGCGCCGCGTAGCTGTCGAGCCACGCCCGTGCGGTGTCGGCGTCAATGCAGTCGGTCGCATAGGCCGCGACCAGTTCGATGCCATTCGCATCGTCGGTGAAATCCACGGCGAAATCGAAGCGTGCGGCGAGGTCGGGCCCCGGCGTTGCAACGGCCGTCGCGCCCGGCAGCACGCTGTCGTGCCGCGCATCGAACTGCTGCGCGAATTTCACGCGCAGCCATTCGTCGCCGCGCTTGACCGGCGGCTTCACCGCATCGACGACGCGCTCGAACGGCACGTCCTGATGCGCGACCGCGTCGAGCGCCGCCGTGCGGGTCGCATCGACGAGCGCGCGGAACGGCAGCGTCGGCGCCACTTGCACACGCAGCGCGACCGTATTCAGGAACAGCCCGAGCAGCGCGCGCGTTTCCGGGCGCTGGCGATGCGCGACCGGCACTGCGACGACGACGTCCGTTGCGCCGGTCAGGCGCGACAGCCACGCGTCGAGCCCGGCCAGCAGCACCGTGAAAACCGTTGCCTGCGCGTCGCGCGCGAGTTGCCGCACGTCGGCCGCGACCGCGTCGGGCAGCCGCACCGACACGCGCGCGCCTTGCAGCGTGCGTGTGGCGCCCGGTTGACGATCGACCGGCAGCGCGAGCGAGCCCGGCACGTCGCGCAACGCGCTGCGCCAGTAGTCGAGCTGACGCTCACCCTCGCCGCCGGCCAGCATGTCGCGTTGCCAGTCCGCATAGTCGGCGTACTGGATCGGCAGATCGGGCAGCGAAGGCTCGCGGCCTTCGGCATACGCGCAATAGGCGGCCGACAGTTCGTCGAACGCGCAGCGCGAGCTCCAGCCGTCGGTGATCGCGTGATGCGCGGTCAACAACAGGCGATGACGATCGTCGGCGAGTGCGACCAGCGTCGCGCGCAGCAGCGGGCCGCGTGCGAGGTCGAACGGTTCGGCCGCATCGCGCTCGGCGAGACGCGCGGCTTGCGCGTCCCGTGCGGCGGGCGGCTGGTCGCGCAGGTCGATGTCGGCGATCGACACCGGCAGATGGGCATGAATCCGCTGCATCACGACGCCGTCGTCGTTGTCGACGAGCGTCGTGCGCCAGGCTTCGTGGCGTCCGATCACGTGATCGAGCGCGCGCTGCAGCGCCGCGCGATCGAGCGTGCCGTCGATCGTCCAGTGTGCGGCGATGTGATACGCGGCGCTCGCATCGCGCGTTTGCGCGAGTACCCAGAAACGTTGCTGGGCGAGCGACGCGGCACGGTCGACATGCGGCACACCCGCCGCACCCGCATCGCGCGTGGCACGGCGTGCGGAAATCGTGGCCAGCGGCTCGCCGGTTTCGCGCTCCGCACGATCGACCGCTTCGGCCAGTTCGAAGAGCGCCGGATCGGCGAACAGCGTGTCGAGCCGCAGGTTCACGCGCACCGCAGCACGGATCGCGGCCTGCAACTGCATCGCGGCGAGCGAATCGGCGCCCAGCGCGAAGAATCGGTCGTCACGCGACGGCGTGACGTCGAGGCCGAGCAGCGTCTGCCAGAGGCCGGCGAGCTGTTGTTCGGTCGGCGTGCGCGGTGCGTCGCCGCGGCCTTGCGCGGTGTCGCGCGCGGCGGCGAGCTTCTCGCGCAGCGCGGCACGGTCGATCTTGCCGTTCAGCGTGTACGGCAGCGCATCGCACCGCACGAACCGGTGCGGCTGCCAGGCGGCCGGCAGCTGCGCGGCCACATGCGCTTTCAGCGCCGCATCGTCGGCCGCCGCGCGCAGCGCGACGCACGCGATCAGCCGCGTCGGCCCGCTGCCGGTTTCAGCGACCACGGCCGCGTCGGCCACGGCCGGATGCGAACGCAGGCACGCAGCGATTTCAGCGGGCTCCACACGCACGCCGCGCACCTGGACCTGATCGTCGAGGCGCCCGAGATAGTCGAATGCGCCGTCGTCGCGCAGCCGTGCGAGGTCGCCCGTGCGGTACACGCGCGCACCGGGTTCGCCGTCCGCATCGGGAATGAAACGTTCGGCCGTCAGCGCCGGGCGGCCGTGATAGCCGCGCGCGACGCAGACGCCGCCAAGCAGCAGTTCACCCACGCCGTCGGCCTCGCCGCCGTCGACACGCGCGACGCGCGGCCCGATCACGCGGCCGATCGGCAACGACGCGTACGCATCGTCGGCGGCCAGCACGGGCGTCTCGCCCGGCTCGACCGGCCACAGCATCGGCGAGATCACGGCCTCGGTCGGCCCGTAGCCGTTGATCAGGCGTACCGACGGGAACGTGCCGCGCACGAATTCGAATGCCTGCTGCGGCAGCGCTTCGCCGCCGAACGCGAGCACGCGCAGTGCCGGCGGCACGCCGTCGCGCGCGGCCACCGCCGCGAACTCGCGCAGGTATGCGGGCGGGAACGCGGCCACGTTGACCGATTCATTCACCATCAGCGCATGCGCGGCATCCGGCGCGAACGGCTGCGGCGGCGCCACGACGATGCTCGCGCCGGTCGCGAGCGGCGCGAGCCAGCATTCGTGCGCGGCGTCGAAATTGACCGACGCGAAATGCAGCAGGCGGTCGCCGGCCTCGATCGGCAGCGCCGCCGCGAGCGCGTCGCAGTGCGCGGCGAGCGGCCCGTGTTCGACGACGACCGCCTTCGGCGTGCCGGTCGACCCCGACGTATAGATCATGTAGGCGGCCGAACGCGGGTGGACGGTCACTGTTTCGTCATCGGCGGCAATAGGCTGCCCGTCCGCCGCTTCCGCTGCCATATCAAACGCGTATTCGAACGGCTTGCCGAGCGCCGCACGGCCGGCCGCGTCGACGATCCCGTGCCGCAACTGCGCATCCTGGACGATCCAGTCGAGGCGCGCGGCCGGATGACGCGGATCGAGCGGCACGAACACGCCGCCCGCCTTCAGCACGGCCAGCAGCGCGACGAACAGTTCGCCCGAGCGCTCGACGCACACGCCCACCCGCACTTCCGCGCCGACGCCGGCCGCGCGCAGTTGCCGGGCCAGCCGCGACGCCCGCGCGTCGAGCGCGCCGCGCGACAGGCGCAAGTCATTCTGGAAAGGGACCGCGATGGCGGGTGCGTCGGGCTCGATGCGCGCCAGTTCGCGGATTCGGTGATGCAGCGCAGTCGGGAAACTCGTCATGTGCGTGAAGTCCTTCGGTCCGGCCGCTTCGGCCAAGTCTCGGGGCCGCTTGGGGCGGCTTCACTGGTGTGACGAACGGCGCGGCCGATTTTTTACCGTTTTGTGCGCAAAGCGCGTGCGGACGCTTTTTTTGAACGGGCCGCTAAATATTTGCGCGGCCCGTTCGTCTATCAGGGAGGAAAGCCGGAACGGGGCCCCGCCTCGCCCACCGCTTTCGCGCCCGTTTTGCCGTTTCCGCGTTTTTGCTTGCCTTCCCTTTACCGACGTTGCCGATGACAGCCGCCCACGAGCCTTCTTCCCCGCCGTCCCTCGACGCTTCCCCCGGCCGCCCCGCGGCGCGCCTGATCCTTGCGCTGTTGCGCGAAAGCCGTGTATCGCTCGCGCTGGCGCTCACCGCGTGTGTGCTGAACGGCGTCGCGAGCGTGCTGCTCGTCGCGACGCTGAACCGCGCGCTCTCGCAGCCGGGCGCGGCCGATGCGTCGCTCGCGTGGCGCTTCGCGCTGTGCGCAGTGATCGCACTCGTCACGCGGATCGTGTCCGGCACGCTGTTTGCCCGCCTGTCGCAGGACACGATGGCGCGGCTGCGCGTGCATCTCGCGCGGCGCGTCGGCGCGGCCGAGCTGCGCGACATCGAGCGGATCGGCGCGGCGCCCGTGCAGTCGGTGCTGACCGACGACGCCACCAACGTGTCGATGCTGTTCTTCGCGCTGCCGAACCTGGTCATGCACGGCTCGATCGTGTTCGGCTGCCTCGGCTACCTCGCGTGGCTGTCGTGGCCGGTGTGCCTGCTCGCGCTGGCCGCGATCCTCGCCGGCTCGCTCGGCTATCACACCGGCGACCGCCGCGCGATCGCATCGCTCGAAGCGGCCGGCCAGGCGCAGGATCGGCTGTTCGGCTATCTCGGCTCGCTGTTTTCCGGCGCGAAGGAGCTGAAGCTGCACGATGAACGCGCCCGCCAGTTCGTCGACGGCCAGCTCGGCGCCGCGATCGGCGAAGTGCGCGACCACCGCCGCCGCGCGTTCAGCGCGTATGCGGTCGGGGTCGGCTGGATCATCTTCCTGTTCTATGTGTTCCTCGGCATCGCGTCGTTCTGGCCGCAGCTCGGCGTGCATGCCGATCCGGCCGCGGCCGCCGGCTACGTCGTCGTGTTCCTGTTCATGCTCGTGCCGCTCGACGGGCTGCTGAACAACCTGCCGACCGTCAATGCGGCCCGCGTGTCGCTCACGCGGATCGAAGGCGTGATGGCCGAATTCGGCGCGCTGCGCACGGTGCCGCCCGCAGCCGACGCACCCGACGTGCCGCCGGCCGGTGCCGTCACGCTGCGCGGTGTCACGCATGCGTACTTCCACGAGCGCGACGAACGGATGTTCAGCATCGGGCCGATCGACCTGACGATCCAGCCGGGCGAGCTGGTGTTCATCGTCGGCGGCAATGGCAGCGGCAAGACGACGCTCGCGAAGGTGCTGACGGGCCTCTACGAGCCCGAGGAAGGCACGATCGAGGTCGATGGCCGCACGATCGGCTGGCGCGAGCGTGCCGCGTACCGGCAGCACTTCAGCGCGGTGTTCAACGATTTCCATCTGTTCGATGCGCTGCTCGGCATCGTCGATCCCGACGATCCGTCCCGCGCGCAGGCCGATGCGCGCGCGAACGCGCTGGTCGCGAAGCTCGCGCTCGATCACAAGGTGAAGGTGGTCGACGGCGCGTTCTCGACCCGCGCGCTGTCGACCGGGCAGCGCAAGCGGCTCGCGCTCGTCGTCGCATACCTGGAGGACCGGCCGTTCTACCTGTTCGACGAATGGGCGGCGGACCAGGACCCGTCGTTCAAGGCCGTGTTCTACGAGCAACTGCTGCCCGAGCTGCGTGCGCGCGGCAAGGCCGTAATCGTGATCACGCACGACGACCGCTACTTCGATCTCGCCGACCGCCTGTTGAAGCTCGACAACGGGCGCATCGTCAGCGATACGACGCCGGCGCGGTCGCGCGCGCAGGACGGCGTCGATGCGCTGAGCGCGTAACAGGCAGTGGATGAAAAAATCGCCGACGCGCTGCAATGGCAGTGCGTCGGCGATTTTCATTTCGGAAGGAAGTATGACGGGCGCATGGCGCGTTCGTGTAGCGGCCCGCTCCGATCACCAAGCATCAGGCCAACCGCAGCGCCCTGTCCGTCGAAGTCGAAGCGGCGTCATACGCCGATCGACCGCCGCGCACTCGACTCAACGCATGGCCGGCAGCTTCAGCATCGTATCGGTCATCACGTCAGCCAGCTTCAGTGCCGACATCGGCCCGCCGAACCCCCAGATATTGCGTTCGATCAGCGCGATCCGGTGTTCCTTCATCGCGGGCACGAAGCGCCACACCGGCGAATCGAGTTTCGCGGATAGCGGCACGTCCATCCCCGATGCGGTCACGAACAGCACGGCCAGCTCGCGCTGCCTGAGCAAGTCGGCCGACGTCACGTACAGCGTGCCTTCCCGCGTCGGCTTCTTCGGCCACGGATCGAGGCCGAGCGCCCGCGCGAGGCCCGCCGACGTGCTGTTGCCCGTATAGGCCCAGTAGCGGTCGGGCAAGCCGAGATCCTGCAGCAGCGCGACGCGCTCGCCCGTGCGGCCCGCGGCCGCGAGCCGCGCCGCATTGCGCGCGATGCCTGCGTCGAGCTGCGCATCGACCGCCTGCGCGCGCGCGTCGCGCCCCGTCACCGCACCGATCGTCCGGAAGATCTGCCGCATCCAGTCGAGCTGCGTGACCGGCACGCCGCCGTCCGACACGTTCGGGCTGAATTGAAACAGGATCGTCGGCGCGATCCGGTCAAGCGCATCAAAGATCGGCGCATGGCGGAAACCGACTCCGATGATCAGGTCGGGCTTGACCGCCGCAATTGCCTCGAGGCCCGGCTCCTGGCGCGAACCGATATCGGTCACGTTCGCGAGCCGGTCGCTTCGATAACCGAGCCAGCCCGGATAGAACGCGGTATCGGCCATCCCGACCGGCACGATGTCGAGCGCGATCACGCTTTCCGCGAACATGAAGTCGAGCGCGACCACGCGTTGCGGGCGCACCGGCATCGTCGCGCTCGCCTGCGACACGACGGGATTGCCGGCCAGCGACACCGCCCCCTGCGCGCGGTGGGCATCGAGCGTCGCGGCAACGGCGCCGGACGATGCGGATAGCGCGCCACAGCACGCGGCGCCGAGCGCCGCGAGTGCGCCAAGCGCTTGCCGGCGGCCGGCATCGATCACCGGATCGCGTCCTGCTCGGCCAGCGCCGCGTCGTCCATCGTCAGTAGCAGGGGGCAGCTTCCACACAGTTGCGTTTCTCCAGGAATTTCATAGCGCAGGCAGCACACGCGACGCGCACGAAACGGCGTCGGCAGCAGCGTCGAGCGCGGCACGGCATCGCGCACGGGGACGCGCAGCGGATTCGGCTCGCCATGCACGCAGCGCGAACCGAACAGCCAGTCCGCATCGCGGACGGGATCGGCCGCGCATGGCAGCGAACGATACGCATCGAGCAGATAGTCGAGCAGGTTGCCCGCGTTGCTCCACAGCACGCGCGGCGTGACGCGACCCATCGCCGCGAGCAGGTCGATCACCGCGTCGAGATGCGCGACGAGCCCCGCATAGCGGGGCGCCGGGTCGTCGCACCGTACGCCGAGCGCATCGTGCGGGAAGTACAGCGCGGCGGGCATCCCGTCGTCGAGCGCGACGAACGTGCGCTCGGGCGACATGTCGAGCGGCCGGCCGAGCGTCAGCGCCGCGACGACGCCGGCCGGCGCCGCACGACCGAAATAGTATTTGCTCCATTGCGACATCAGCGCGCGCGCATGCTGCGCCGGATCGCCGCCGTAATGGCCGACCATCGCGTCGAGCACGATGTCGCGATGCGCGGGCAACGCGCTGACGGGTACGACGATCCGGCCCGGCGCATCGTGCGCGTCGTCCGGCATCCCGAGCCAGACGACGTCGAGGTGTTCGGCGAACGGTTCGGGCGCGAACGTCGAAAAACGCGTGGCGCGCGCGCCGTCGAGCGCGGGCGTCATCGCCCTGCGCGCCGGGCGCGGCGCCCCTCGAGGATCAGCAGCCCGAGCAGGTACGGCGCGCCGATCAGCGCGGTCAGCACGCCGGCCGGCACTTCGCGCGGCGCGACGACCGTACGCGCCGCGAGATCCGCCACGCCAAGGATCAGCGCACCGCAAGCGGCCGCGAGCCACAGCCGCGTCCG
>NZ_VWWH01000015.1:0-118441 GCF_011753045.1 Burkholderia sp. Ap-955 | reverse complement strand
GTGTGCTAGCCGGCACGCACCGGTGCGCGCGCCGCCGCGGCCGGGGCACGGCCTTGCCTTGAACGATTTTTCGTCCCGTGCACGGGACAGGAAGGAGACACGATGAACGTTGCGCATACGCGCGCACCGTCGACCGGCGACGAAGTGGCCGGCGTCAGCATTCCGCGCACGACGCTAGCGGTCGAGGCGGCCGACGCGGCGCGCGCATCGTTGCCTGCCGCGCTCGCCGATCATGCCGCGCGCGTGTTCGTGTTCGCGTCGCTCGCCGCGCGGCGTGCGGGCGAAGGGTGCGATGCCGATGCGCTGTACGTCGCCGCGATGTACGCGAACATGGGGCTGAGCCCCGCTTACTGCCGCTCGCCCGAACGTTACGAACTCGACGGCGCCGATGCCGCGCACGCGTTGCTGGTGCGGCATCGGCGCTCGCGCAGCATGCGCGACGACGTATGGCACGCGATCGCGCTGCATACGACGCCCGGTGTGGCCGCGCGCGCGTCGCCGCTCGCCCGCGCGCTGGCCCGCGCCGTGTCGACGGATCTGATGGCAACCGATTTCGACAGCTACACCGCCGACGAGCGCACCGCGGTGCTCGCGGCTTACCCGCGCGGCAGCGGATTTCGCGAAACCTTCCTTGCTGCCGTCGCGCGCGGCGTCGAGCATCGGCCGCAGTCGACTTTCGGCACGTGGAGCGCCGACGTGCTCGAACGCGCGGATCCGGATTTCCAGCGGCCGAATTTCTGCGGGCGCGTGCTGGGCGCGCGGTGGAACGACGCGTGACGGCGCCGTTGCCCCGCGCGGGAATCGGCCGCGCGAGCCACGGTATCGCGATGCGGTGCGCGACGACCCGTGCCGTGCGCGGGGCATCCGCCGGTTATGCGGGCGATTCGGCCGCGTCGTGCCGCGCATAGTCGACGTATCCCGCGCGGTCGCCGCCGTACCAGCCGACGTTTTTCGGCTCCGCGAGCGGGGCGCGTGCGGCGAGGCGCTCGACGAGATCGGGGTTCGCGATATAGGCGCGTGCGAACGCGACGAGATCGGCGTCGCCTGCGTCGATCAGCGCGTTCGCCGCGTCCGGTGAAATGCCGCCGTTGACGATCAGCGTGCCGCGGAACGACCGGCGCGCGTGCTCGACGATGCGCGGCAGGTCGGGCTCGCCGCTCCAGCCGTTGGTGTCGGCCGCGTGCAGGTAGGCGACACCCGCGTCGTCGAGCATCCGGCCGACGTACGCGAGCGTCGCATCCGGATCGGCATCGCGCACGTTGTTGTACTTCGCGTACGGCGAGATCCGCACGCCGACGCGGCCGAGCGGCATCACGCCGCCGACCGCGTCGACGATTTCCGCGAGAAAGCGCGCGCGGTTCGCGACCGAGCCGCCGTAGCGATCGTCGCGGCGGTTCAGCGTCGACGACAGGAACTGGTGCGGCAGGTAGCCGTTCGCCGCATGGATCTCGACGCCGTCGAAGCCGGCGACCATCGCGCGCGTCGCCGCTTGCCGGAATTCATCGACGGCCGCGACGACTTCGTCGGTCGTCATCGCGCGCGACGGCGTCGCGTGAATCTTCGTGTAATAGCCGTTCTGCAGCTGCGCCCATACCTGCAGCTGTTCGAGGTCGTCGTTCACGCCGGACGGCGACAGCGGCGCGGCGCCGCCGAGCAGCGTCAGCGAGCTGACCCGGCCGCCGTGCCACAGCTGCGCGAAGATGCGGCCGCCGTTCGCGTGCACGGCATCGGTGACAACCTTCCAGCCGGCGGCTTGCGCATCGTCGACGAGCCCCGGCGTCAGCTCGAACGCGGCCGACGCGCGGCTGACGTTGGTCGCCTCGGTCACGATCAGGCCGGCCGACGCGCGCTGCGCGTAGTACTCGGCCATCAGTTCGGTGGGCAGCCCGCGCGACGGCGCGCGCGAGCGCGTCATAGGTCCCATCACGACGCGGTTCGGCAGCGCGAGGCCGCGCAGATCATAGGTACTGAGCAGGGAAGACATGGTGGACTCCTTTTCTTCGACGTGGAGCGGGACGGCAACGCGCCCCGCGAACGAATCGGCTTGAAGGGCGACGGCGGGGTTCAGCCGAGCGCGTGACGTTGCGCGTGCGGCCGCCCGACGAGCAGGTAGTGCGCGAGCGCGACGATCGGGAACGCACCGGCCACCGCCGCGACGAGCGACCAGCCGCCATGCTCGTACAGCAGGCTCGCGAGCGCCGAGCCGACGGCGCCGCCGACGAAGATGCTCGTCATGTACAGCGCGTTCAGCCGGTTGCGGCTTGCCGCGTGCAGCGCGTAGATCTCGCGTTGGCCGAGCACCATGTTCATCTGCACCGCGAAGTCGAGCACGATGCCGGTCACGACGAGCCCGTACAGGCCGGTGCCGTGCACGAACCCGATCGCGTACGACAGCGTGCCGGCGACCAGCGCGATCAGCGTCGCGCGCACCGTATGGCCGGCGTCCGCGAGGCGCCCGGCCACCGGTGCCGACGTCGCGCCGATCGCGCCGACCAGCGCGAACAGGCCGATGGCCGACTGCGACAGTCCGTAGTGACGCGTCAGCTCGACCGGCACGGCGGTCCAGAACAGGCTGAACGACGCGAACATCAGGCCCTGGTAGAACGCGCGATGGCGCAGGACGGGCATCGTGCGGACCAGTTGCAGCAGGGAGCCGATCAGCTCGAAATAGGTCGCGCGATGGTCGGGCTGGCGCGGCGGAATCGTCAGCGCGAGCACGGCCGTGACGAGCGTCATCAGCACGGCGGCCGCCGCGAACACGAAACGCCAGCCGAACGCGTCGGCCACGACGCTCGACAGCGGGCGGGCCAGCAGAATGCCGAGCAGCAGCCCGCTCATGATCGTGCCGACCACGCGGCCGCGCGAATGATCCGGCGCGAGATGCGCGGCGAGCGGCACGAGGATCTGCACGGCCACCGAGCTGAAGCCGATCAGCAGCGAAATCGCGAGAAAGAGCCCGGGGGTGCGCACGAGCGCCGCCGCGGCGAGGCTTGCAATCGACACGACGGCCGTCACGATCATCAGCTTGCGGTTCTCGAGCAGGTCGCCGAGCGGCACGATGAAGAACAGGCCGAGGGCGTAGCCAATCTGCGTCAGCGACACGATCAGGCTCGCCGTGCCGCCGGACATGTGCAGGCCCGGCGCGATGAGTTCCGTGATCGGCTGCGCGTAGTACAGGTTCGCGACGATCGCGCCGCAGCTGAATGCGAACAGCAGGATCAACCCCTGCGTGAGTCGGGTGCCGTGCGCGGGCGGCGCGAGCGGCGTGGAATCTGCTGACATGGTGGACTCCTTGAGAAGTGGGAGGCGTGGCACCGTGTCGCCGCGCCTGAATGGGGTTCGCGTGGCGCGCGATACGGTGCACCGCGTTGCCGTCCATACTATTGATCGATCGATAAAATCAGAAGCGAGCCGCCGCGCAATCGAGCTTTGCGCGGCACGCAAAGGTGCCGCGTCCGGTCAGCCGCGCTTGCCCTGCAGCGTCGGAATCTGCTCGAACAGGCCCGCGAGCCAGTCGACGAACACCTTCAGCTTGACGGGCACGTGGCGATTGGGCGGATACAGCACCGAGATCGGCCGGGCCGGCGCGTTGAAATCGGTCAGCACTTCGCGCAGCCGGCCCGATTTCAGATAGGGCTCGACGAGGTACAGCGACGTCTTGATCAGGCCGATGCCCGCGACGCCGCACTCGATGTAGTTGTCCGCATCGTTGACGGCGACCGTGCCGCACATCTGCACGACGCGCGGCTCGCCGTCGACGACGTAGTCCCACACGCGGGGGCGCCCGGTATCGGCCGAGATGTGGCTGACCGCCACGTGCTGCGCGAGATCGTCGACGGTCTCCGGCTCGCCGCACCGTGCCAGGTACGCGGGCGAGGCGCACGTGCAGGTGGTCAGGCTGCCGATGCGCCGCGCGATCATCCCCGAGTCGTCGAGCGCGCCGATGCGCACCACGCAGTCGACGCCTTCGCCGACGAGATCGATCTGCCGGTCGGTCACGCCGAGCTCGATCATGATGCCCGGATGGGCGTCGAGGAAGGTCGGCAGCGCGGGCACCACGACCTGCTTGGCCATCGCCGGCGGCAGGTTCACCTTCAGCCGGCCGCGCGGCACGTTGCGCGCCTGCGAGACCGACGCTTCCATGTCGTCGATTTCGCGCAGCACCGCGACGGAACGTTCGTAGTAAGCCTGACCGTCTTCGGTCAGCGAGATGCGGCGCGTCGTGCGGTTCAGCAGCCGGCAGCCGAGGTGCTGTTCGAGCGCGCTGAGCAGCGCGGACACGCGCGGCGTCGTGAGGCCGGTCGTGTCGGATGCGCGCGTGAAGCTGCCGGTTTCGACGATGCGCGTGAACACGCGCATCGAAAGCAAGGTATCCATCGTCGGGAGGGCTCCAGTCCTGTCGGGTCGCGGCGCCGGTGCATGCCGGCGCCGTCCGTCTTGTCGGGTATCGGTCGCGCGTATCGGGCGCGACCGAATCGCTATGCGTCGATGCGTCGTCTCAGCGCGTCGCCGGCGAACGGCATTTCGCGCATGCGCTGGCCGGTCGCGTCGAAGATCGCGTTGGCCAGCGCGCCGGCGGTCGGCCCCATCGACGCCTCGGCCGCGCCGAGAAACGGCGCGCCCGGGCGATTGATCAGGTGGACCTTCACGCTCTGCGGCGCGGCCGAGAAGCGCAGGATCGGGTAGCTGCTCCAGTCGAAACTGCGAATCCGTTCGGTGTCGTACTTCAGCGCCTCGTACAGCGTCCAGCTCGCGGCCTGCACGATGCCGCCCTCGATCTGGTTGCGGATCCCGTCCGGCGACACGACCTGCCCCGCGTCGACGGCGGCTTCCGCGTGCTCGAGCGTCACCTGGCCGGTTTCCGGCACGACCGACACCTCGACCGCGATCGCGACGTACGCCATCAGGTTCTTGTACTTGCCGAACGCGAAGCCGACGCCGCGGTTGCGCGCGCGCGGCGGCCGCGGCCAGCCGAAGTGCGTCGCGGCGAGCTTGATCACCTGAAGCGCGCGATGATCTTCCATGTGGCGCAGCCGGAATTCGACCGGATCGACACCGGCCGCGTGCGCGAGTTCGTCCATGAAGCTTTCGATCGCCCACACGTTGGTGTGTGCGCCGAGCGAGCGCATCGCGGACGTCTGCAGCGGCATCGTCGGCGAGAAGTTGTTCACGATGTGCTGGTTCGGCAGCGCATACAGCGGAATCGCGTTGCGATCCGCGCCGCCCTCCGGTTGCAGCATCGGCGTCGACGGCGCGGGCACGAACGGCGGCTCCAGCATCCGCGCCGGCAGCAGCCGGCCGGCGTTGACGATCCGCTCGTTGTGCGAACTGCTCCACAGCGCGTAGTTCCAGTCGACGATGCGGCCGTTCGCGTCGAGCGATGCGCTGACCTCGGTCACCATCGCCGGCGTGAAGTGGTCCCACGTGTGTTCCTGTTCGCGCATCCATTGCACGCGAATCGGCTTGCCGGGCATCGCGGCGGCGATCAGCGCCGCGTGTGCGGCTGCATCGTCCGCCGCGTTGTGGCCGTAACAGCCCGATCCTTCGGTATGAATGCAGCGGACGTTGGCCTTCGGCATCGACAGCATCTCGGCCAGCGCGTCGCGCAGCGGATAGACGCCTTGCGAATGGGTCCACACCGTCATCGTCCCGTTCTCGAGGTGCGCGACCGCACACGACGGCCCGATCGAGCCATGCAGCAGGTAGTTTTTCAGGAACGTCGCGTTCAGCGTCTTCACGGCCGGCGCGGTGGCCGCGTGCGTGTTCGCGATCTCGATGCGCTGCGTCGAGATCCGCTTCAGGTCGGCGTGCACGGTGGCGCGATCGGGCAGCTTGCGGCCGGGCGACCAGCGGCACGCGGCGGCGAGCGCGCGCTGGGCGACCACCGCCTGCCACTCGCCCTGCGCGACCACCGCGAGCATGCTGCCGTTGCGCACGATCCGCACGACGCCCGGCAGCTTCAGGATCGCCGCCTCGTCGAACGACAGCAGCTTCGCTTCGTACACCGGCGGCATCACCACGCGCGCATGCAGCATGCCGGGCAATTCCATGTCCTGCACGTAGCTGACGCCGCCCGTCACCTTGTTCGGGATGTCGACCCGCGGCAGCGACGTGCCGATCACCGTGAACGTCGCCGGGCTCTTCAGCGGCGACGTGGGTGCGGCGCTGCGATGCAGGTCGACGGTGCGGATCGCGTCGCCGTAGGTCATCGTGCGGCCGTCGGGCGCCTTGATCACCGCGTCGGCGGTCGTCAGCGTGTGCGCGTCGACGCCGAAACGCTTCGCCGCGCCTTCCACCAGCAGCGCACGCACCTGCGCGGCCGCGTTCAGCAGCGCGGAACCGCTGTCGGCCATCGTGTGGCTGCCGGCGGTCAACCCTTCGTCGGGCGATGCGCCGGTGTCGGCCGTCAGGAACGTAATCAGCGACGGCTTCATGTCGAGCTCTTCGGCCGCCACCTGCAGCAGCGCGGTGCGCACGCCGGTGCCGAGTTCGACCTTGCCGGTGAATACGGTGACCTTGCCGTCCGGCGCGATCTTGATCCATGCGTCGAGCAGCGGATTGGTCTTCAGGCTGCCGGCGAGCGCCTGCGTGGCTTTCGCCACGTGCACGGCGGCCCCTTCGTCCGCGATCACGAGCTGTGCGGCCGCGCGCGCGGCCGGCGCGAGCGTGAACGCGACGAACAGCGCGCCGGAGACGATGAAGTGCCGGCGGCCTTCGTCGATATCGTCGTGGGAATTCATTACAGCCCCTTGCTGATCGTGACGGGAGCGGAAGCCGGTTCCGGGGCCGGCAGCCCCGCGACCGAGCGCACGGCCGCGAGAATCCGCATGTGCGTGCCGCAGCGGCACAGGTTCGGTTCCATGTGCGTACGCAGCTCCTGTTCGGTCGGCTTCGGGTTGCGCTCGAGCAGGGCCTGCGCGCGCATGATCATCCCGGCGATGCAGTAGCCGCACTGCGCGGCCTGATGCTCGACGAACGCGCGCTGCAGCGGGCCCGGATGCTCGGCGGTGCCGAGGCTCTCGATGGTGCGCACGCTGCGCGTGCCGATCGCGGCCACCGGCATCAGGCACGAGAACGTCGGCTTGCCGTCGACGATCACCGTGCATGCGCCGCACTGGCCGAGGCCGCAGCCGAACTTCGCGCCGTGCAGGTGCAGGTCGTTGCGCAGCGCGTACAGCAGCGGGGTGGATGGATCGATGTCCAGCGTGTGCCGCACGCCGTTGACGGTGAGGGTAATCATCGTGCGGTGTCCTCTTTTCTGAGCTTCGCGGCCATCGCGTCGACGCCCGGCCACGCGGGACGATCGGTATAGGTCTCGCGCACGTACGCGGCGAGATCGGCGATCTGCGCGTCGTCGTACTGGTCGATGAACGACGGCATATAGTTGAGCGTGTCCTCGCCGTGCCAGCCGATGCCGTTGAACATCATCTGGATCGCATTGCGCGGCGTATCGGCGTTCACGGCCGTGCTGAACGCAAGCGTCGGCCGCTCGCCGATCGATTGCATCGGCGCGGCCGGCCCGTGGCACTGCGCGCACGATGCCTGGAACAGCACCGCGCCGCGCTGCGCGGCGGGCGTCGTCGCGGCGCGTTCGGCCGGTGCGGCGGCCGTGGTCGAACGCGGGGTCGCCGACTTCTGGATCGACAGGATGTACGCGGCGATCGCTTCCACGTCCTCCACCGGCACCGTCGCGAGATCGCGCGTGACCGGCAACATCGGCCCGGCCGCCGCGCCGTGCTCGCTCGCGCGGCCGGTGCGCAGGTACGTGACGAGCTGCGCCTGCGTCCACGGCCGCGCGGCATGGCCGAGCGTATTGAGCGGCGGCGCTTCCCAGCCGTCGACGATACCGCCGTCGAATGCGCGGCCGCGCTGCTCGCCGCCGATCGCGTTCAGCGGCGAATGGCACGACGCGCAATGGCCGAGCCCGTCGACGAGCATCCTGCCGCGGTTCCATTGCGCGGACTGCGCGGGGTCCGGTTGATACGCGCCTTCGCGCAGGAACAGCACGTTCCAGAACGCGACCAGCGGCCGGAAGTTCAGCGGAAATATCAGGTCGTTGGCGGGCGCCGTCGCATGTACCGGCTCACGCGTCATCAGGTACGCGTACGCGGCGGCGATGTCGTCATCCGACATCTTCGTGAAATGGATGTACGGAAACGCCGGGTACAGCGGCTGGCCGTTACGCCCGATGCCGGTGCGCAGTGCACGGGCGAACGCGTCGCGCGACCAGCGGCCGATACCGGTTTCCGGATCCGGCGTGATGTTGGTCGCATAGATCGTGCCGAACGGCGTCGCGAGCGGCAGGCCGCCCGCGAACGGCTTGCCGTCCTTCGCCGTGTGGCACACGACACAGTCGCCCAGCGCGACGACGCGCGCGCCGGCGCGCACCAGTTGCGGATCGAACGATGCGGCGGCGGGCGGATCGATCGGCGCGATCGACGGCCGGACCATGATGCCGATCGCGACGGCGCAGGCCGCGATCGCGATGCCGGCCGCGCCGATCCAGAGTCGTTTGTGCTTCATGCGCGCTCCATGCGACGCGGTGCGGCGCAAGTGATGCGATGCGCGGCAACACCGGACGATGCATGTCGGCCGTGCGTGGCCGTCCGATGCGGCCGCGACCGTCTTGCGGCGCGGCGGTGATTGGCGACGGGGATCATGTTCTCACTCCAGCAGTCGATAACGGGCGCCGAGCGCCGTCCTGCGCGGCAGCTCATGAACGGCAGTCTACGCAGAGGCCGCGATCATTGCCTGAAGCGGCGCTGAAACGTTCTGAACGGTGTCCCGCCCCGGATCGGCCGGGGCGCGGCGCGCGGGGCGGATGACGGGCGCGCTGTGTCGCGGCGGCCCCGCGCATCGCATCAGGACGGGATCTCGCCGGCGACGACTTCGTCCTCATAGCACCAGATCCAGCGCTCGCCAGGCTCGATCGAGCGGACGAGCCGGTGGCCGGTTTCACGGAAATGCCGGCTCGCGTGGCGATTCGGCGACGAGTCGCAGCAGCCGACGTGCCCGCAGATCAGGCACATGCGCAAATGCACCCAGCGGCTGCCGGATCTGATGCATTCCTCACAGTAGTCCTTGTCGGTGTCGAACACGCGTGCTTCGTCGAGATGCGTACAGGCGTTGGCCATCTTGCGCTCCGATGCCGGCGCGGGAGCGACGCTCGCGGCGCGGCCGGCACGAGGCCGCAAGCGGGGGGTACGCGGCATTGTGCAGCGTCGCGTCGCTGCCGGACCTTAATTGTCATGAAGCGGCCCGCGCGGCGCGCGGCGGCGGCGTACAGTCGCGAATGCGTCCGGCAGCGGCACCGGCCGGACCGCATCCGACATCGACATCATCGGGAGGCGCTCATGGATCAACCGCAACACGTGCGGATCGTCGGTTTGCCGCGCAGCAGGGACGCGTACGCGATCCGCGATTTCCTGCAGCGGCGCATGATTGCGTACGACTGGTGCGAGCTGACATCCGACGCCGACTGCGCGCAGGTGCTCGGCATCGCGCCGCTGCGCGACATCCGGCTGCCGGTCGTGATCTTTCCGGACGGCTCGCGCCTGTACCAGCCGACCCTGGCCGAGATCGCCGCGCGGCTCGGCTGGGTCGCGCGTCCGCGCTTCGTCGAATACGACGTGTCGATCTACGGCGCGGGGCCGGCCGGGCTGTCGGCGGCGGTCTACGCGGCGTCCGAAGGGCTGCGCGCGGTCGTGATCGAGCGCGGCGCGATAGGCGGGCAGGCCGGCACGAGTTCGCTGATCGAGAACTACATGGGCTTCCCCGACGGCATCCCGGGCGCGGAGCTCGCGGAACGCGCGCGCGAGCAGGCGGTGAAGTTCGGCGTCGAGCTGCTGACGATGCGCGAGGGTGTGCATGCGACGTTCGTCGACGGCAAGATCCGCGTCGAGCTCGCCGACGGGTCGATCCTGGTCGCCCGCGCGAACATCTGCGCGACCGGCATCGAATACCGCAGCCTCGGGTTGCCGGAGGAGCCGGCGTTTCTGAATGCGGGGCTGTTCTACGGCGCCGGGTCGAGCGAAGCGCCGATGTGCGCGGGCGAGCAGGTGTTCATCGTCGGCGGCGGCAATTCGGCCGGCCAGGCCGCGATGAATTTCTCGCGGCATGCGCGTCAGGTGACCATGCTCGTGCGCGGTGCGTCGCTCGCGGACACGCTGTCGCGCTACCTGATCGACCGGATCGAGCGCACGCCGAACATCGAGGTCCGCTACCGGTCGAGCGTCGCCGCGCTGCACGGTGACGGCTGGCTCGACGCGATCGAGCTTCGCTCGGCGGATGGCACCCGCGAACGGCTGCCGGCCACGCGCCTGTTCGTGTGCATCGGCGGCGCGCCGAATACCGACTGGGCGAAGGACACCGACATCATTCGCAATCCGGACGGTTATCTGGTCACCGGCGGCGACCTGTACGACTGTCCGTCGTTCGAGCGCGTATGGCCGTTCGAACGACGGCCGTATCACCTGGAAACCAGCGTGCCGGGATCGTTCGCGGCCGGTGACGTGCGATCCGGATCGGTCAAGCGCGTCGCGTCGGCGGTCGGCGAAGGCGCGATGGCGGTGACCTTCGTGCACCGGTTTCTCGGCGAGGATGCGCATCGGCTCGCGGGCGCGTGATGCAGGTGCGGGCCGTTCGATGGATTCATCGCGCGTCCGCGTGCGTCGCGTCGCGCCATCCGTCCCGGCCGGCGCGTGCCGGCGGCGTCCACCCGCCGCCCAATGCGCGCACGAGGCTCACCGTCGCGACGGCCAGCGCCTGCCGGCTGTGAATCAACTGGCGCCGCGCATTCAGCGCATCGCGATCGGCGTCGATGACCTCCAGGTAGCTGACGTACCCGTGCGCGTAACGGCTCAACGACAGCCGCGCCGCCGCATCCGTCGCGCGCGCCGCGTTGTCGTAGCGCACGATCCGCTCTTTTTGCGCGGCGATGTCGTTGAGTGCGTCCTGCACGTCGCGCAACGCGCCGATCGCGATCGCGCGATAGTTGGCGTCGGCGACGTCCGTGCCGGCCCGCGCGGCCGCCACCATCGCCTCGCGCTTGCCGCCGTCGAACAGCGTCAGCGCGACGTTCGCACCGAGGCTCCACAGTGAACTGTTGCGGTCGAGGAACGTGCGCAGGTCGCGGGTCGCGAAGCCGCCATCGGCGGTCAGCGTCAGTGTCGGCAGCCACGCGGTGCGGGCGATGCCCAGTTCGAGCGATGCCGCATCGGCGCGGCGTGCCGCCGCGAATACGTCCGGGCGTTGGGCAAGCAGCGCGGACGGTAGCCCGGCCGGCACGTCCGGCACTTGCACGGGCACGGCGCGCGCGTCGACGTCGAACGCGGTCGGCGACACGCCGGTCAGCACCGCGATGGCGTCGACGAGGTTCTCGCGCAGCCGGCGGCTCTCCGCGAGATCGGCATGCGCGGTATCGAGATCGGCCGACGCGCGCAGCCCGTCGAGATCGCTCGCCGCGCCGGCCCGCACGCGTGCGGCGATCACGTCGAGCGCGGTGCGCCGCAGCCCGATCGCGCGCGTGAGCGTCACGAGATCGTCGTCGACGTAACGCAGTGTCAGGTAGTCGACGGCCACTTCGGTCGCCACCCGCAGACGCACCGCATCGCGGTCGGCCGTCGCCTGCAGCACGTTCTGTTCGCCGATGTCGGCGTCGCCGCGCAAGCGGCCCCATAAATCGACTTCGTAGCTCGCGGCGACGGGAACCGACCAGTTGTGCATCGTGCGCTTCGGCAGCGCGTTGTCGACCGTGCCGGATACGCGCGTGCGGCTGAACGACGGGTCGACGCGCACGGTCGGCGCCAGCGCGGCATCGCGCACGCCGAGCAGCGCTTGCGCCTGGTCGACGCGCGCGGCCGCCGCGCGGATATCGAGGTTGTGCGCGAGCGCGGCGTCGACGAGGGTGCCGAGTTGCGGGTCGCCGAACCAGGCCGGCCACGCAGCGAGCGACGGCGTGCGCGCATCGGTCGACGTATCGGTCGACGGATCGGCATGGCGGAACCCGTCGTGTCCGACCGGCACGGGCGCGAGCGGCTGCGGCGCGATCGAGCATGCGGCGAGCATGCTGGCGGCGAGTACGGCGGCGGCGCGCTTCATCGCGATTCGCCGTCGGCTTGCAGCGTGACGACGACCGACAGCCCGGGCCGGATGCGCGGCTCCGTCGCAGCTGGGCCGTCCAGCAGGATCTTCACCGGCACGCGCTGCGTGACTTTCGTGAAATTGCCGGTCGCATTGTCGGGCGGCAGCAATGCGAACTGGGCGCCCGTCGCGGGCGACAGGCTCTCGATGTGGCCAGTGAACGCATGCTGCGGCAGCGCATCGAAGCGCAATTGCACGACGTCGCCGGCGCGCACGCGGCGAAGCTGCGTCTCGCGGAAATTCGCGACGATCCATGGGTGCGGCTCGACCAGCGTGAGCAGCGCCTGGCCGGGCGCGACATGTTCACCGGTCTCGACGGTCTTCTTGCCGACGTAGCCGTCCGACGGTGCGACGACCGCCGTGTAGCCGAGCTGCAGCAGCGCGTCGCGCAACTCGGCGTCGTTCTGGCTCGCCGCGGCGTCGGCGGCCTCAGCGGCGGCGATGGCGCTGCGCCGTTGCGCATCGGCCGCCGCGACGCGCGCGCGGGCCGACTTGCGGGCGGCATCGGCCGCATCGAACTCCTGCTTCGACAGGCCGCGCGGCGTCTCGCGGGTCAATTCGCGTGCACGCGCGTAATCGAGTTCGGCTTTTTCCGCATCGGCGTGTGCGGACACGAGCGCCGCGCCCGCCTGCTCGATCAGCGCGTGTGCGCGGCTCGCATCGGCATGCGCCTGGGCGACGCGTGCGCGCTGCGCCGCGACCCGCACGTCGAAGTCGCGCCGGTCGATCTGCACGAGCGCGTCGCCGGCATGCACGAACTGGTTGTCGTCGACGAGCACGCGCTCGACCGTGCCGGCCACGCGCGGCGAGATCACGTGCAGGTGACCGGTCACGTATGCGTCGTCGGTGCCGCGATCGCGCGCGTCGAACTCGTACACGAGCAATGCGACGAGCAGCAGCGCGATCGCGGCGATCGCGACGATGGCCGGCCGGTGCGAGCGTGCGGGCGCGGCGGGCGGCGGCGCCGAAGCGGCCGGCGTATCGGCGGAAGGTGAGGTCATGATCGGCAAACTCCATCGTACGAGCACGGTTCGACGCATCGCGTTATGCTTGCGCCAGCTTGACAGCGGGGAGCCGCTTGACGATGAACACCACGTTTGCGACTGGTCGTGCCGCGCCGGCGGCGGCGCCGGACATCCCGACGTTCCGGTCGATCGCCGCGATCGCGGCCGTGCTGCTCGGCGCGATCATCGCGACGCTGACGTCGCGCATCACGTCGCTCGGGCTCGCCGACGTGCGCGGCGCGCTCGGCGTCGGTTTCGACGAAGGCGCGTGGATCAACACCGCGTTTACCGCGTCGCAGATGTTCGTCGGGCCGCTCGCGATCGCCGCGGCATTCATGTTCGGCACGCGCCGCGTGCTGGTCGCGGGCGCCGTCGTGTTTCTCGGCGCCGAAACCGTGCTGCCGCTCTGCACGCAGTTCGGCGCGTTCGTCGTGTTCCAGGCGATCGCGGGGCTCGCGTCCGGCGTGTTCGTCCCGCTGACGGTCGGCTTCGTCGTACGGACGCTGCCGCCGCGGCTCATTGCGTTCGGCATCGCCGCGTATGCGATGAATCTCGAGATGTCGCTGAACCTGTCGGCCACGCTCGAGGGCTGGTACAGCGAACACCTGAGCTGGCGCTGGCTGTTCTGGCAGAACGCGGTGCTGACGGTGCCGTTCATCGCGTGCCTGCTGCTGTCGCTGGCGGACGAGCCGGTCAAGCGCTTCGCGTCCGGCATCGATGCGCGCGGGATGCTGCTCGGCGCCGGCGGCTTCGCGTGCCTGTGCGTCGCGCTCGACCAGGGCGAGCGGCTGTTCTGGCTGCAGTCGCCGCTGATCGTCGCGCTGCTGGCCGCCGGCATCCTGATGGTCGCCGCGTTCCTGATCCACGAACTCGCGTCGCCGCGCGCGGGCCTCGATCTCGGCTATCTCGCGCGGCCGAACGTCGCGCTGCTGATCGTGCTCGTCGGCCTCGTGCGCTTCACCGTGCTCAATACGAGCTTCATCCCGTCGCTGTTCCTCGCCAGTACCTACGGGCTGCGGCCGTTGCAGATCGGCGATACGCTGCGCTGGATCGCGATCCCGCAGCTGCTGTTCGCGCCGTGCGTCGCACTGCTGCTGCAGCGCGTCGATCCGCGCCGGCTGATCGTGGCCGGCTTCGTGACGGTGGCGATCGCATTCGCGCTCGGTGCACGCCTTACGTCCGCGTGGGCCGAACCCGACTTCATTCCGTCGCAACTGCTGCAGGCGCTCGGGCAGACGATGGCGCTGACGTCGGTGATCTTCTTCTTCGGCAAGCACGTGACGGCCGAACACGTGTTGACGTTCGGCGCGGTCGTGCAGACGACGCGCCTGCTGAGCGGGCAGCTCGGCACGACGTCGATCGCGGTGATTCAGCGGATCAGGGAGGGTACCCATTCGAATCTCGTCGGTCTGCATGTGTCGCTGTCGGATCCCGAGACGCTCGAGCGGCTGCGGGCCGGCGCGGCGTCGCTGGTCGCGCACGGCGCCACGGTCGCGACCGGCAACCAGGCCGCCTACGCGCTCGTCGATCGGGCGGTGCGCGTGCAGGCGACCACGCTCGCGCTGGCCGACAATTTCCGCGTGGCGATGGCCTTTGCGCTTGCCGGCGCGCTGATCGGCATTCTGCTGCGGCCGGTGCGCTCGCCGTGAGCGCGGCGCGGCTGAATTTTTCTGAAAAATCCTGAAGGGCACGTCTGCCGAAGCGGCGTGCGCGCCGCGACGGCAGACGGCGCGCTTACGCCTGCAGGAACGCGAGCAGCTCGGCGTTGATGCGATCGGCGTTCACGACGCACATGCCGTGCGACCCGCCTTCGATCACCTTCAACTGCGCGTGCTTGACGATCTTCGACGACAGCCGGGCCGAATCGTCGATCGGCACGATCTGGTCGTCATCGCCGTGCAGCACGAGCGTCGGCACGTCGATCTTCTTGAGATCGTCCGTGTAGTCGACTTCGGAAAACTCCTTCACGCACAGGTACTGGCCGTGAATGCCGCCCATCATGCCCTGCGACCAGAACGCGTCGATCGTGCCCTGCGACGGTTTGGCGTTCGGGCGGTTGAACCCGAAGAACGGCACCGCGAGATCCTTGTAGAACTGCGAACGGTTCTCGGCGACGTTCTTGCGGATGCCGTCGAACACGTCCATCGGCAGGCCGCCGGGGTTGGTCGGCGACTTCACCATCTGCGGCGGCACCGCGCCGATCAGCACGGCCTTCGACACGCGCTTCGTGCCGTGGCGGCCGATGTAGCGCGCCACTTCGCCACCGCCCGTCGAGTGGCCGACGAGCGTGGCTTCGCGCACGTCCAGGGCGTCGAGCAGGGCGGCCAGATCGTCCGCGTACGTGTTCATGTCGTTGCCGCGCGACGGCTGGCTCGAACGGCCGTGGCCACGGCGGTCGTGCGCGATCACGCGATAGCCGTGCTGCACGAGGAACAGCATCTGCGCGTCCCACGCGTCCGCACACAGCGGCCAGCCGTGCGAGAACACGACCGGGCGGCCGGTGCCCCAGTCCTTGAAGTAGATCTGCGTGCCGTCCTGGGTGGTGATCGTGTTCATCGAATGGGCTCCTGGGTGGGCTGAAGAGGCGCTGCGGGCGGGGGTGCCGGCCGCGGCCGCCATCGCGGGCAGCGCGGCTGCCGCGACGGCCGTCGCGCCGGCAAGCAGCATGTCGCGGCGGCGCGCCGACGGAACGGCGTCGGTCTGTACGGGGTGCATCTGGACTCCTGAAATATGCGGCGCAACGATGCCGCGCGGGATGGTGGATCGGTAACGACCGGCCGCGGCCATCCCGCCGGCAGCCGGTCCGCTTGCGTCGTCGCACGCCGGTTCGTGCGGGCGCGGACGAACGAACGCCGCCGGGAGCGTATCGCGGCGCGATATGCGCCGTACTGAAATCCGGCTGAATTTTCTTGAACGCGCCGCGGAGGGAAATTGGCCGGGCTGCAGAAAAATTAAGCGCGCGACCGGGACTCTTCAGCGAACGGCGACTATCGTCGACATTGGATCATCCGCACACGTTTTGCGCCGCGCGCACGGATCCGACACCCGCACCGCCCGTCACTTGCCTGGATATGTCGCCATGGATGCCTTCAATCGCTGGGAGCACATGATCACGTCGCTCGGGCCGCCTTCCCTGGCGGGCGTCCGGTCGATGCCGATGCCGCGCGCGCGACAGGCGGACGGCCCGCGCCGCGGCCATCGCGGCGACGCGCCGACGCCGTCGAGCGGCGACATACGCCGCCGCAGCGCGATCGTCACCGCCGAGCGGCAGACCGATTTGTCGATGCTGGTGTCGTGGAGCGACCCGACGCACTGCCGCTACGACGAGCAGCGCTGGATCAGCGCGAAGGCGCGCGGGAGCGGGCGGTGCGCGCTCACCGGCGGGCCGATCCGGGTCGGCGATGCCATCTACAAGCCCCAGTGGCGCGGCGCGAAACGGCCGGCGAACTGCCGCGAGATGATTCTGGCGTCGGCGCTCGACGTGTTCGCCGCGCGGCAGTCCCGGCCATGACGCCCGGCAGTGCGGCGTGGCGTCGGTTGCGACCGGCGCGGTACGTCGTGACGCCATCAATCTCGGAACGGAGGCGACGGCGACACGCTTGCCGATACCGCGCGACGAATGGCCGCGGTTTGCACAGGCCCGATCGCACGGCTGCTCGAAACGGGAATCGTTCCGCTATCGGCACGGAGCGACGATCTACCGGCGCTATATGCGGCGCCCGCGCGCATTCGATCGACCGGCCGAATCAAACGGAAAATATGTCGAATTTTCCCGAACCGGCAAGCATATCGTCTGATATATGTAAATCATATTTACGAGCGAATCGGCAATTCGCACATGAATCGTGCGCCGCCGTGCTTCTCTTGCCGCATTCGGGTGCATATGGTCACATGCGTGCCACACGACGTCGTCACGGCATTTTTCGTCATTTCAAAAAATTCGATCGCTTCATTCTAATAATTTGAATCATTCTGCTACATAAATACCGTAGCATTGACGCGAAACCGGCGCCGGGTTTAAACCGTGCGCCGTTGAATGTCACCATCAAGAAATTGCGATGATCCGAATTGGAACACTTCACGTTTTTCTCGACAGACGTGAAATTCGTTCGAACGGCAAGCTGTTGCGCATCGGTAGCCGCGCATTCGAGATTCTCGAGCTGTTGATTCGGGCGAACGGCGCACTGGTATCGAAAGACGAAATCATGCAGCGCGTGTGGCCGCACACCGTGGTGGAAGAAAACAACCTGCAGGTGCACATCGCGTCGCTGCGCAAGGCGCTGGCCGACGACCGGAACCTGATCGTGACGGTGCCGGGCCGCGGCTATCGGCTCGTCATCGAGCAACATGACGACGGCGGCGCGCCCGTGCGCCCGGCGATGTCGCGGCCGTCCGCCGCGCCCGGCGCGCTGTTCGGCCGCGAACGCATGGTCGGCGAGGTGCTGGCCGCATTGCAGGACGCACGCATCGTGACCCTGGTCGGCGCCGGCGGTATCGGCAAGACGCGAATCGCGATCGAAGCGGCCGCGCGCGCGGACGCGCGTTTTCCTGAAGGCACCGTGTTCGTGTCGCTCGCGACGGTCGCGTGCCCGCGCTTCGTGCCGGATGCGCTCGCGGGTGCGTTCGGCATCGCGCAGCCGACCGGCGCGCTGACCCTCGAAGCGGTGCTCGCCGCGGTCGCACGCCGCCGGATGCTGCTCGTGCTGGACAATTGCGAGCACCTGCTCGATGCCGCGGCGCGGATCGCGAGCGCGCTGACCGATGCGGACGACGGGCTGTGCGTGCTCGCGACGAGCCGGGAATCGCTGCGCATCCACGGCGAACGCGTGTGCCCGGTGCTGCCGCTCGACGTGCCCGATGAAGGCGCGGCCGAACACGATGCGATGCGCGCGAGCGCCGTGCAGTTGTTCGCCGCTCGCGCACGCGCGGCCGATCCGCGTTTTCCGCTCGATGCGCGCAGCCTGTCGCTGATGGCGTCGGTCTGCCGCCGGCTCGACGGTCTGCCGCTCGCGATCGAACTGGCCGCGGCGCGTGCCGCCGTGCTCGGCATCGACGTGCTGGCGGCCCATCTCGACGATCATTTCCGGCTGCTGACGGGCGGTTTCCGCACCGCGCTTCCGCGCCATCAGACGCTGCAGGCGATGTACGACTGGAGCGACCGGCTGCTGGGCGATGCCGAGCGCCTGCTGTTGCGATGGCTCGGCGTGTTCCGCGACGGTTTCTCGATCGAAGCCGTGCGCGCGGTGGTCGGCCCGAACGGGCTGGCCGGCGCCGATCTGCTCGATACGATCGCGGGCCTCGTGTCGAAATCGCTGCTGATCCTCGAGACTGCGCACGGCGCGCCGCGCTACCGATTGCTGACGACCACGCGCGCTTACGCGCAGCAGCAGCTCGACGCGCACGGCGACGGCGCGGCGGCCGCGCGTGCGCACGCCGGCTATTTCCTCGCGTTGTTCCGGCAAGCGGCGCATGGCGGTGGCGCGCGGGGCAGCGAGCACGGCGGCCCCACGCGGCTCGATGCGGTGCGGCGTGAGCTCGGCAACCTGCGTGCCGCGCTCGACTGGGCATTCTCGGCGAACGGCGATGCGGTGCTCGGCATCGCGCTCGCGGCCGTCGCGGTGCCTTGCCTGTTCGACCTGTCGCTCGTCGACGAATGCCGCGAACGGGCGCGCGTGGCGCTCGATGCGATGCGCGACGCCGACACCACGGCAGAGGCCGCCGATGCGCGTGTGCGCTTGCTCGCCGCGTATGCGGCGGCGCTCGCGCATACAGCCGGATCGACGCAGGCGGTGCATGACGCGTGGTCGGAAGTGCACGCGCTCGGCTTCGATGCGGCCGAGGCGGAGCTGCCGGCACGCGAGGGCTGACGGCGGATGGGTGGTGTGCCTTCCGCGTTTCAGAACGTTTCAGCGCGGCTCAAGGACACGGGCACGCGGCACGCGTAGATTGCGTGCGTAAGGCGCGGCCATTCCGGCACGCTTGCGTGGCGATCCTGTGCGCGCGCCGAGATATCGCGACGCCATTCGCCACGCGGGCGTCGCGACGCGTGCGGCGCCACCTGCGCCGCCGCGTACCCGCCCAACCGGACGAACCGCCGCATGAAACTTCCCGAATCCGACCTTTCCCGCCACGCTGCCGACCTCGGCCTGCTGTTCCTGCGCGTCACCGCCAGCGTGCTGCTGCTCGTGGTTCACGGCGTGCCCAAAGTCCTGCACTACACGTCGGAAGCCGCCGCCATCGAGGATCCGTTCCATCTCGGCCGCACGCTGTCGATCCTGTTTGCGATCTTCGCGGAAGTCGTGTGCCCGGTCTTCATGATCGTCGGAGTATGGCCGCGCCTCGCCGCGCTGCCGGTGATGATCATCACGCTCGTCGCGCTGGTGTTCGTCCATCCCGACTGGTCGCTGCGCGATGCGCAGTTCGCGTGGATGCTGCTGATCCTGTTCGGCACGATCGCGATCGCGGGCGCCGGCCGCTATGCGTTGCCGGGCGTGGTGCGCCGGCGCGAGTAACGTGGCCGCGGGTGTCGCCCGCGCCCCCATCCCGCCGCAGCGGCGACGGTCCGACCGTCACGCTGCCGTCGCCATCGTTGCGTTCCGATATGCTGAATCTCTCCGATACCGCGCTGTACGGCGCGCCGATCGTGCTGGCCGATCTCGTCGCATGGCGTCTGTTCGGGCGCGGTCGCGGCGCGATGCGGGCCGTCTGGCGCTGCGCGGCGTTCGCCGCACTGACCGCCGTGCTGTTCGCGCACGGCGTGAGCCCGCTCGCCGTTCCCGCCTCGGCCGCGGGCCTCGACCGCGTCGCGCTCCAGGCCATCTGCATCGTGTGGTGGCTGCAATGCGCGATCGTCTTCAGCCTGCTGCTCGATCATCTGCTGTTGCCGCCCGCGTGGCGCAGCCAGCGGCTCTTTCACGACATCGCCGCGGGCGTCGTGTTCGGTGCGGCGGCGGTCGCCGCGTTGGGCTACGTGCTCGGGCTGCCGTTGAGCGGCGTCGTCGCGACGTCCGGCGCCGTGGCGGTGATCCTCGGTCTCGCACTGCAGAACACGCTGAACGACGTGTTCTCCGGGCTCGTGCTGAACACCACGCAGCCGTTTCGTCTGAACGACACCGTGTCGATCGGCGAGATCGAAGGGCGGATCGTCGAGAGCAACTGGCGGGCGACGAAGCTGATCGACAGCCTCGGCAACCTGGTCGTCGTGCCGAACAGCGCCGCGGCTCGCGCAACGATCGTGAACCTCAGCGAACCGTCCGGCCTGCACGGCGTGACGCTCACGCTCGACGTCGATCCCGCGGTGCGGCCGGCGGTCGTCGTCGGCGCACTCGAGCGGGCAGCGGCCAGTTCGCTCGACGTACTCGCGCGCCCCGCGCCCGTTGCCGTCGTGAAGGCATTCGGCACCAACGCGATCCGCTACGAGCTCCTCTGTTACGTCGACGCGCTGCAGAAGACGACGGCCGCGCGCAACGCGCTGTACGATCTCGTGCATCGGCATCTGGCCGCGGCAGGCACCGCGTGGCGGCCGCTCGCGAGCACCGCGCCGTCAGCGGCGACGGACGGGCGCGACGGGCACGGCCGGCGTGACGTATCGCGCCGGTTGCTGCTGTTGCGTGCGGTGGACCTGTTCGCGCGCGTCGACGACGACGATCTCGCCGCGCTGGCCGATGCGCTGGTATCGCGTTCGTTCGGCCAGGGCGACGTGATCTATGCGTCGAATTCGGATACGCGCGTGCTGACGATCGTCGAATCCGGCGTCGCGGCCGTATTCGTGCCGGGCCCGTCGGGCGACGTCGAGGTGCGGCGCATGGCGCCCGGCGATGCGATCGGGCAATCGGTCGTGCTGGCCGGCACGCGCCTGCATGCGACCGTGCATGCGGTGACCGCGATGGCAGTCCTGCAGTTGCGCAGCGAGGACCTGTCGGCGCTGATCCGCAAGAAGCCGGAGCTCGGCAGGCTGATGTGTGAATCGGTCACCGAACATATCGCGACCGAGGAACGGCTGATGATCCCGCCGGTCGAGAAGGCGCACGCGTCGTTCAGCCTGATCGCGTGGCTCGAGAAGGAAATGAAGCGCGTGCACGATTCGATCGTCTGACGCGGGTCGCGCCGCGGTCAGTGACTTTCGCGGGCGCCGAAGCACGCGCGCGGGCAAGCGCAGCGGCCAAGGGCCGGCGCGCTGCAAGCGTTTAGGCGAGTCAGGTCGTTCAGGCGGGAAGGCGGGAAGGCAGACAACACGCGTGCGCGCGGCGCACGGACGGCGCGATCAGGCGAGCTGCAAAAGGCGGTCGACGAGATCGGGGCGATCGAGTTGCTCGACCCACCACAGGAGTGCGCGGCCGGCTTCGTCGCTGCGCCAGGCGAGATAGCAATGCGTGGTGTCGCGCATGCCGGTCACGCGGCGGGCGACGAGCTTGCCGTCGGCGATCGCGCGCGCGGCGATGCATTCCGGCAGCGTGCCCACCGCGAGCCCTTCGCATTGCGCATCGAGCTTGGCCGCGAGCGTCGGCACCGCGAGCGTCGGCTGGCCGGCGTCGATCGCCACCGACTGCGGCGGCAACTCGCGCGACGTATCGCTGATCACCGCGCCGCGATACTGGACGACCGCCGCCATTGACAGCGGCTCGGGAAGCGCGGCGAGCGGATGGGTCGGCGCAACGGCGAACACGTGTTTCAGCGCGCCGATCGGGCGCGCGATGATGTTCGGCAGTTCGGGCGGCTCGCCGGCGGCGCCGACGACGAGATCCGCGCGGCGCGAGATCAGCGCGTCCCAGGTGCCGCCGAGCACTTCGGTCGACAGCCGCAGCCGCGTATCCATCCCGAGTGCATAGAACCGGTGCACGAATGGCCACATCGCGTCGAACGGCAGGATCTCGTCGATACAGATGCGGACCTCGGTTTCCCAGCCTGCCTGCGCGCGCTGCGCCTTCATCTCCAGCTGTTCGGCCGCATGCAGGAGCCGCCGGCCTTCCTCGACGACGATGCGGCCCGCGTGCGTGAGCTTCGCGCGCCGGCCGCTGCGGTCGAACAGCATGACGCCGAGATCGCTCTCGAGTTTCTGTACCAGGTAGGTCAGGGCGGACGGCACGCGATGCAGCAGTTCCGCGGCTTCGGCGAACGTTCCGGTACGGTCGATCGCATCGAGGGCTTCGAGCGCTTCGAATGACAGCTTCATCGCGAGTTCCGGTAGGGGCGGCTGGCGCATCATACCAGCGCGTGCCGCACGAAGGGCAGCGCGCGTCATGCTGGTTTGCTAGACTGATGCGCGTCGTCATTCACCTGCTTGTCTCCACTCATGACTGCACGTCAGGCGGACAACGCTTCTTCCGATTTCATCCCGGCCGACGTCCGGCAGACCGTCGTCGCGCAAGCGCTGCCGAAGGGACAGGTCAGCATCGTCCGGCTGCAGTCGCTGCGCCGCAACAGCGGGCTCACCGCGCCCTATCAACTGGAGAATTCGGATCTCATCGTGTTGCAGTTGCGTCCGTTCGGCGAACAGGATCTGTGGCTCGACGGCCGCCGCGCGCCGTTCGTGCCGTACGGCGCGGGCACGGTCACGGTTTACGATCTCGATCGCGACTGGGTAGCCGATCTGAAGGGCGCGTTCGACTGCATGCATTTCCACATGCCGCGCCCGCTGCTCGAGGAAACGGTGGACGACCTCGGCGGCCGGCAGCGGCCGCGGCTTTACCTGCCGCCTCACCTGAGCGCGCACGATCCGATCGTCCACTCGCTCGGCCAGTCGCTGCTGCCCGCGCTCGCGCGGCCGGACCAGGCGTCGCAGATGTTCATCGATCACGTCGGCCTCGCGATTCAGGCGCACGTGGCCCACCGTTACGGCGGCGTCAGCGAGCGGCGGGAAAAGACGTACGGGAAACTCACGCCGTCGCAGGAGCGCCGTGCGAAGGAGCTCCTGCTCGAGCATCTCGACGGCAACCTCGGGCTGGCCGACGTGGCGAGTGCATGCGGGCTGTCTCGCAGCTATTTCGTGAAGGCGTTTCATCAGACGACCGGGCTGCCGCCGCATCGCTGGCTCATCATGCAGCGCGTCGAACGGGCGAAGGAATGGATGCGCAATCCGAGCCTGCCGTTGAGCATGATCGCCGACGCGTGCGGTTTTGCCGATCAGAGTCACTTCTCGCGGACCTTCACGCGCTTGACCGGCGTCAGCCCTCGCCGCTGGCGCGCCGACCATACCTGATCGTCGTGATGCGGGGCCGGGTAGGCGAGGTTCGCCTCGTCATTCGGTATCGGAACGTGGGCATCCTGCGCGGCTCGATTCGGCCGGGTGCGGAGCGGGCGCGGTGGCGGCGATCGCACGTGCGGCGCGCGGCTTGCGCCACGCCGGCCGGAGAAGCGCGCGCCTGTAGCGGTGTGCGCAGGGGGCTTATGCGTAGTAGCCGATCAGCATGTCGAGATTGCGTTGCGCGTGCTGCTCGAGCGGCGCGAATTCCGCCGATCGAAACAACGGGGCCTGCGCGCGCAGATGCTCGAGCGCCTGCTTGCGGCCGGCGCGGAAGCCTGCCGACGGTGCGTCGGGATCCTGCGCCCACTCGCGCGCGATCGCGCGGTCGTATTCGCGGAGCCGTTCGGGTGCGGCCGCGAGGATCGCGAGATCGGCGTCGAGGAAAATTTGCGCGGCACGCTGCAATTCCGGATCGGCGGCGAACGCGTCAGGCAGCCGGTGCGACTTCGTCGCCAGCACCAGGTCGCGGGCAACGGACACGTGCGATGCATGCGTGTGCAACCAGGCTGCGTCGCAACGCGCGTGCGTGACCTGCGCGAGCCATTGCGCGCTGAGCGCTTCGTTGTCCGCATGATCCGGCAGTGTCGTCGCGTAGACGATGTCGTGTGCCCATACGGCCAGCTCGATGGCCGGCCACAGCGGGTCCGCGCGATACGGCGCGAGGTGCGCGAACAATTCCGCCAGATGGGCGAGCGTGTGGTAGAAGCGCTGCGGCTCGCCGTACGCGTGTTCAACGAGCGGCCACACGGCCGTCGTGCCGAAGCAGGCGTCGCAGGCGGCGCGCAGCGTGCGCGCGATATCGGGATCGAGGGCGTTCATGGCGGCGATCGGCTCGGGCAGGCGGATGCGCGAAGCATAGCAAACGTGGCCGCGAGCAGGCATGCCGCTTGCGCATGCGCACGGATCGCACCGTATCGGAGGTTGCCATGAAACGCATCTGGCCGCGATGCCCGCTGCTCGCGATCTGCGCGGTCGGGGTGTTCGCGCTGCACGCAGGGCCCGCATCGGCGGCGCTCGACGTATCGATCAGCCGCGCGGATTACGGAACGACCGCGACCGGGCAGGCGGTAAGCCAGTACACGCTGGAGAACAAGCACGGCGTGACGCTGAAAGTCATCACGTACGGCGGTATCGTGACCGCACTGAACGTGCCGGACCGGGCCGGCCACGTTGCCGACATCGCGCTCGGCTTCGATTCGCTGCACGACTACGAAGCGCACAACGGCAACATCCATTTCGGCGCACTGATCGGCCGGTATGCGAACCGCATTGCCGGCGGGCGGTTCCCGCTCGATGGCCGGACGTGGACGCTGCCGGTCAACGACGGGCCGAATACGCTGCATGGCGGCCCCGGCAGTTTCGACGCGAAGGTATGGACGGTCACCGGAACGCACGGCGACGCGAACGGTTCGAGCGTCACGCTGCGCTACGTGAGCCCTGACGGCGAGAACGGCTTTCCCGGCACGTTGACGACGGACGTCACCTACACGCTGACGCGTGACAACCAGATCCGCATCGACTACCGCGCGACGACCGACAAGGACACGGTCGTCAACCTGACCAACCACAGCTATTTCAATCTGGCGGGGCAGGCCGGCGGCAGCGTCGAGCGGCAGCTGATCGAGATCGCCGCCTCGCGCTTCACGCCGACCGACGATACGTCGATTCCGACCGGGCAACTGGCGAGCGTGGCGGGCACGCCGATGGATCTGCGCCAGTTGACACCGATCGGTGCGCATCTGCGCGACGCATATCCGCAGCTCGTCATCGCGCATGGGTACGACCAGAACTGGGTGCTCGACCAGGGCGGCCAGCCGGCGCCGGCGTTTGCCGCGCGCGTTTACGACCCGGCGTCGGGGCGTTTCCTCGAGTTGTACACGACACAGCCGGGGCTGCAGTTCTATACAGCCAACGGGCTGAACGGCAGCGTCGCGGGCAAGGGCGGGACGGTCTATCGGCCAACCGATGCGTTCGCGCTGGAGGCCGAACATTTTCCCGATTCGCCGAATCATCCGGCATTCCCGACGACGATGCTCAAGCCCGGCGAGACGCTGCACGAAGTGACGGTGTGGCGGGTGGGGGCGCGGTGAACTGGGGCGCGGGCCGGATCGTCTCCGCTACAGGTTGATCACGCCACGCCCGAGTTCGATCACGCGCCCACCGACGCCGATTTCACCGCTCGCGCTGACCGACAACCGCAACCGGCAAGGCCGGCCGATAGCGTCACCCTGTTCGACCTGAAACGCGGCCGGTAGGTCGCGATTCATTGCAAGCAGCCACCCGCCCAGATTCGCGCAGGCCGACCCCGTGCCCGGGTCTTCCGAGACGCTGCCTTGCTTCACGAAGAAGTAGCGCGACACCACCGTCCCCGGTCGCTCGGCATCGAACGCGAAGACGTAGGCGGTCTTGCGGCCGAGGCTGCTGGTCGGCCAGATATCGAGGCAGGCACTGTCGGGCTGCGCGCGACGCACGGCGGCGGGGTCCTTGAGCGCGACCAGCAACTGGTCGGCGCCGGTGTCGATCCAGATCGGCGGTGCGAGCAGATCGTCTTCCGTGAGCCCCAGCAATGCCGCCATTCGGGCATCGGACAATTCACATGGCGCCGTCTTCGGCATGCCTGCGTGCGGCGCGGTGAACGTCCACACGTCGTCATGCGCGCTGACGTCGACCACGCCGGCCTTGAACTCGAGCGCGAGCGCGTTCCCCGCACCCTGCAGGTCGCGCACGACATGCGCGGTGCCGAGCGTCGGATGGCCGGCAAAGGCCATCTCATGGCCCGGCGTGAAGATGCGTACCCGCGCATGGGCGTGCTCCGACGGCAGCACGAAGGTCGTTTCGGACAGGTTGAACTGCACGGCGAGTGCCCGCATGGTCGCGTCGTCCATGCCGCGCGCATCGTCGAATACGCAAAGCGGGTTGCCGCCGAAAGTCGATTCGGCGAATACGTTCAGCAGGCGGAAGGCGTAGGAAGGCATTTGAATCTCGTGTGGGTGCGGCAATCGACGGGCCGCGGGGCACGTTTGTCGGCGGCTTGCGGCAGAGCGGCGGCGGCATGGCGTCGCGATGCGTCATTGTGCCCGCAAGATGCGATGAAAGGGCGGCATACGGGCTGTCCGTTTTTCATGCATGATCGGGTTTCTCCGTTTGCCGATGGAGATCCGATTCGATCATTCAACTATCCGCAAGGTGCAGGTTCGAGCGTGCAGGGGGAAGACATGGGATCTGACGGAAGCGCTCCGGATACCGGCGGCGACCAAGCGAATGCCGGCTCGCCGCAAACGCTTCTGGACGCGATCGTCCGTGGCGTGGAAGGGCACGGCATCCCTGCCGGCACCGACTGGCCGACCGCGATGCAAACCCTCGCGGACAACGATAGGCAGTGGAAATTCTCGGCGGTGCTGGTCGCGATCGTCGCGCGGCGCGAGCCGACGATCCTGCTGACCACGCGTGCGTCGGATCTCAGGGAATACTCGTCGCATGTGAGTTTTCCGGGCGGCCGCCCGACCGAGTCCGATCGCGACATCGGCGCGACCGCGTTGCGCGAGGCGTTCGAGGAAATCCGCCTCGCGCCCGATGCGGTCCGCTTGGTTGGCAGCTTGCCGATCCACAAAACCAGAAAGCGCAATCACGCGATCTTTCCCGTGATCGGCATCGTGCCGGAAACGGCGATCTGGGAGGCGGCGCCCGCGGAAGTCGCGGAGATCTTCGAGTTTCCGTTCGCCGCGCTGCTGAATCCGGACCTGCTGCGGCAATACACGGACGGCGAACGTGTGGGCGCATGGTACTGGGCGGAGCAGGCGCAGGACATCTGGGGCGTGACGGCGCTCATCCTGAGGTCGCTCGCCGGTCTGGTCCGCGATGCCATGCGTTGACGGCATGCGTGACGGTCGCATGCCGACGCACATCAATGCGACGACACGAATGCCGCATCTTCGAACGCTTCCGGAATCGCGAAGCTTTCGCGCATGCGCTGCGCCTCCTTCGCCGGCGTCAGACCGAACAGGCGCTTGAATTCGCGGCTGAACTGCGACGGGCTCGTATAGCCCACCGCGTAGCCGGCCGCCTCCGCCGTCAGGTCCTCGCGCACCATCAGCAGGCGCGCCTGATGCAGCCGTGTCGATTTCAGGTACTGCATCGGCGACACCTGCGTGATTGCCTTGAAGTGGCTGTGAAAGCTCGGCACGCTCATGCCGGCTTCGTCGGCCAGTTGCGGCACGTCGAGCGGCTGCGCGTAATCGGCATGGATCACGCGCAGTGACCGGCCGATCCGGCCGAACTGCCCGCGCATCGCCAGCGCGCTGCGCATCGCGTTGCCCTGCGCGCCGGTCAGCACGCGGAAATACAGCTCGCGCAGCAGTGCGGGGCCGAGCACCGCGGCGTCGAGCGGCCGGTGCATCGCCTCGACGAAACGCAGCACCGACGCGTGCATCGCTTCGTCCATCGGCGTCGACATCATGCTCTTCGGCGCTTGCACGGTTTCCGCGAGGCCGGCGCGGTCGATCTGCGCAGCGAGTTCGGCGGCCAACGTGAAATCGAGGTGCAGGTACAGCGCGAGCAGCGGGCGTTCGGGCGTGGCGTCGGTTTCCATGCTGAACGGCACGGGCACGGACACCGCCAGGTAGTGATGCTCGTCGTACAGATAGCGCTCGCCGCCGAAGTAGCCGCGCTTGGAGCCCTGGCACACGATCACGATGCCCGGGTCGTACAGCACCGGCGTGCGCGACAACGCGCGGTTCGAGCGCAGGATGCGCACGCTCGGCAGCGCCGTCAGGTTGTAGCCTTCGTCGGGCGCCAGCGCGCGCAGCAGCGTCACCAGGCGTTTCCGGTCGCGCGGCGGCAGCGCGCGAGTGCGAGTGGGGGCGGGCGTGGTGCTCATAGTTTTGTGCAAGAAAATCAGCGGAATCGGGCTTATCCGGTGTGGTTCGTCAGACTAGTATGCACGCTCCAATCGACATTCGGGAGAAGCTCAAATGGCATCCGGCAAGCTCATGCTCATTACCGGCGTCAGCAGCGGCTTTGGCCGCGCGCTCGCGCAGGAGGCCCTCGCGGAGGGTTACACGGTGGTCGGCACCGTGCGAAGCGCGCAGGCGGCGCAGGATTTCGACGCGCTGTCCGCGCAGGCCTTCGCGCGGGTGCTCGACGTGACCGACTTCGATCGCATCGACGGCGTCGTGGCGGACATCGAGGCGAACGTGGGGCCCGTCGACGTCCTGGTGAACAACGCCGGCTACGGGCACGAAGGGATCATGGAAGAGGCGCCGCTCGCCGAGATGCGCCGGCAGTTCGACGTGAACGTATTCGGCGCGGTCGCGATGATGAAGGCGGTCATACCGACTATGCGCGAACGGCGGCGTGGCCACATCCTCAACATCACGTCGATGGGCGGCCACATCACGATGCCGGGCATCGCTTACTACTGCGGCAGCAAGTTCGCGCTCGAAGGCATGACCGAAACCGTCGGCAAGGAGCTGGAGCCGTTCGGCATCGCGGTGACGGCCGTGGCGCCGGGTTCGTTCCGCACCGACTGGGCCGGCCGCTCGATGGCGCGCACGCCGCGCTCGATCGCGGATTACGACGCGCTGTTCGATCCGATCCGCCGGGCGCGTGAAGAGAAGAGCGGCAAGCAACTGGGCGATCCCGCGAAGGCTGCGCGGGCGATGCTCGCCGTGATTGCCGCGGAACGTCCGCCCTCGCACCTGCTGCTCGGCAGCGATGCGCTGCGGCTGGTACGTGGGAAATTGGCTGCGCTGGACGCGGAAATTCGTGCGTGGGAGGCCGTGACGGTGTCGACGGATGGTTGACGTGCGGCGCTGCACGATCGTTCGCCCGTAGCGGGTTCGTCCACGTTGTCGAAATCGTCGACGGTCATTCGCAACTTGGCATCATCGTTTAACAAACCTGTCCGATAATGGCTACCGGCCACAGCGCCGAGCTCATCCACCTTACCGGAGTCCATCGAGATGCCAACCGTCACAACGAAGGATCACGTCGAGATTTTCTACAAGGATTGGGGCCCGAAGGACGCGCAGCCCATCGTCTTCCATCATGGCTGGCCGTTGTCGGCGGACGACTGGGATGCGCAGATGCTCTTCTTCGTCCAGAAGGGCTATCGCGTCGTGGCGCACGATCGGCGCGGCCACGGCCGGTCGGCGCAGGTGTCGGACGGTCATGACATGGATCATTACGCGGCGGACGCTTTCGCGGTCGTCGAAGCACTCGACCTGCGCAATGCGGTGCACATCGGCCACTCGACCGGTGGCGGCGAAGTCGCGCGCTACGTCGCGAAGCATGGCGAGCCGGCCGGCCGCGTCGCGAAGGCGGTGCTGGTCAGCGCGGTGCCGCCGCTGATGGTGAAAACCGCATCGAACCCGGAAGGCTTGCCGATCGAAGTGTTCGACGGCTTCCGCAAAGCGCTCGCCGACAATCGCGCGCAGTTCTTCCTCGATGTGCCGAGCGGCCCGTTCTACGGGTTCAACCGCGAAGGTGCAACCGTACATCAGGGCGTGATCCGCAACTGGTGGCGCCAGGGGATGGAAGGCAGCGCCAAGGCGCATTACGAAGGCATCAAGGCGTTTTCGGAAACGGACCAGACCGAAGACCTGAAGTCGATCTCCGTCCCGACGCTCGTGCTGCATGGCGAAGACGACCAGATCGTGCCGATCGCGGATGCCGCGCTGAAGTCGATCAAGCTGCTGAAGAACGGCACGCTGAAGACCTACCCGGGCTACTCGCACGGGATGCTGACGATCAACGCGGACGTCCTCAACGCCGACCTGCTGGCTTTCGTGCAGGCGTAACAGGGTGAGCGCAGGCCCGCTTCGGCGGGCTGCGCTGCCATTGCGGGCCGGCGGCGCGCAGTCGCGCCCGTCGCGCTGTCGGCCATGCGGCCGCTGCGGTTCAGCCCGGGCCGTTGAAGCGGATGCCCGGAAACGTCAGCCGCGGCATCCGGCTCTCCAGGAACGCGAGCAGTTCGCGCACCTGCGTGGCCTTGGCGGAGTCTTCCGGCCAGACGAGGTAGTACGCGTCTCCCGTATTGACGGCCGTCTTGAACGGCAGCACGAGCTGCTTCTCGTCGATGGCCGTCGCACACAGCGCGAGATCGCCGATCGAAATGCCGTGGCCGGCAATCGCCGCCGCGATCCCCTGTTCGAGCATGTCGAACACCTGCCCGCGCGTGATGTCCACCTCGAGATCATGGCCGCTGCCCTTGAGCCAGCGGCGCCAGTCGCGCCGGTCGGGCGACGGGTGGATCAGCTCGCACGCCGCCGGATTCGTGCGTGCGACCGTCGCGGTCGCACGCGAGCACACCGGAATCAGCCATTCGTCGAACAGCTTCACGCACTGCGTGGCTTCGCCGAACCTGCCTGTGCCGAGCAGGATCGCGCAATCGTAGGATTCGCTGAAGAAATCGACGGTATCGACGTCCATCCACACGCTCGCGATCTGCACCTCGAACGCGGGCCGCGTAGCGCGAAACGCGGCCAGTGCGTCGAGCAGCCAGCGCATCGTGAGCGTGGACGGCGCCTTGAGCCGCAGCACGTCGCGTCGCGACTGGAACAGCACGCACGCTTCCTCGATCTGCCGGAAGCCGCGCCGCAGGCCCGACGCGAAGATGTGCGCTTCCGCCGTCACGGTCATTCTGGGGCCGTGCCGGACGAACAGTTTCCGGCCGAAGTACGCCTCGAGCGTCCGCACGTGCTTGCTCACCGCGCTTTGCGTGAGGCTCAGTTCCTCGGCGGCCAGCGTAAACGAGCCGGTGCGCGCGGCGCTTTCGAACGCGCGCAGCGCGTAGACAGGAGGGAGCGGTTTGGCCTTCACGGGTTTTGAATGTGAATAAAACTCATGTCATCCAGCAGGATTTTCCGTTTTTCAACAGCACGCCGGGTACGGAATACTTCAGAAAACCGTGCAATCCGGTGCGCTTAAGCACGATGATGCCACCGTGTCGGGCACGCACGTCAATTCACCCAACAACTTTTTTTCATGACACTTCACTACCCGCTGCTGTTCGCCTATCTCGCCGCGATCGTGCTGCTCATCGCGACGCCCGGCCCGGTCGTCATGCTCGTGGTCGGCACCGTCGCGCGGCGCGGCTTCCGCCAGGGCATGCTGACCGCGGTGGGCGCGAATGCCGCGAGCCTCGTGATGATCGCGGGGGCGATGCTGATGGTGTTCGGCGTCGTGTTCGTCAGCGAGCGCCTGTTGACCGGGTTGCACGTGGCGGGTTGCGTGTTCATCGCGGTGCTGGCCATCCGGACGCTGCGCGGCGAATGGCGTGCCGGCCGGACGCGTAACGGCAATGACGCCGCGCAACGCGAACCGGCATCGCAGGCGCGAGGCTTGCCCGGCGTCGTGCGCGGCTTTCTCGTCGGCATTGCGAATCCGAAGGACCTGCTGTTCTTCGTCGCGTTCTTTCCGCAGTTCGTCGGCATCACGCCGGATTCGCGCGTGAGCCTGGCCATCCTGGCCGCACTGTGGATCGCGGTCGATTTCACGATCCTGACCAGCTACATGGCCGCGATCAACCATCCGCTGATTCATCGCAAGCAGCGCTGGATCACGGCTTCGTCGGCAGGCGCGCTGCTCGTGATTGCGCTCGCCGGGCTCGGCAGCACGATCGCGGGCGCCGCGTAAGCTCGCCGGCGATCCGCGTTACGCTTCGTTTGCTCCCACTCTTTGACCGAGTTCGATCATGTCCAGCACGCCCGCGACTTTCTCCGAACACCTCTTTTCCTATGGCACGCTGCAACTCGAGCCCGTACAGCTCGCGACCTTCGGCCGCAAGCTCGACGGTCGCGAGGATGCGATGCCCGGTTACGCGATGACGATGCTGAAGATCGACGCTCCGGAAGTGGTGGCGACGAGCGGGAAGACGCATCATCCGGTGGTGGCTTATACCGGCCAGTCCGGTGATCGTGTCACGGGCACCGTGTTCGCGATCACGCCGGAAGAACTGCAGCACGCGGACGACTACGAAGTCGACGCGTATCGCCGCGATCGCGTGGTGCTCGAATCGGGCGTGGCCGCGTGGGTATACGTGGACGCGACTTCGCCGCGACCGGCATGAATCCGGCGCGCGGACAGGCGCGGCGCTGTCGCGCCTTCGCCTGCTAGTCGTTGCGCAGGAACACGACGTAGCCGCGGAACCACGGATTCGTCGCGAGGTACGGCGGCGCGTCCCATTCGCCGCCCTGGATGATGCCGATGCGAAACGGCAACTGCAGCCGCGCGACGCGCGGCAGGTAGTCCGCATAGTCGGGGATCGTGCTGCGGCCCTGGTAGGTCTGCACGACCACTTCGTCGACGATCCCCCTGAGCTGGTTGACCTGGTCGGTATCGATGCGGCTGCTCCAGTCGAGCAGCCCGGTGATGCTCAGCCGGCAATCGGCGGGCAGCGTTTCGCGCAGCGACCGCAGGAATTCGAGGTAATCCTGCAGGTGACGTGTGCGCGCGTCGAAGTCGATCTGGATGCCGGTGATCGTGCGGCCCGACGCACGCCAGCGCGTGAGCTGCGCGAGCATGATCTGCGTGACGCGCGGCGTCCAGCGCAGCGTATGCGCGCGATAGACGAGCCACACGCGCGCCTGCGGCACGGGCGGCAGCGCCACCCCTTGCGCGATCACGCGGACCTGCGACTCGTCCCGCGGCGACGCCTCGATCTGCCCTTGCAGCACGTAGACGGCACGTGCGCCGTGCACGACCGCCTGCGGCTTCACGCCTGCCCACAACCAGAACGCGTCGTACCGCGCGGCGTCGACGGTGCCGGCCAGCGCGACGCGTCCGGCCAGCAGCAGCGCGATGCACGCCAGGCGCGCGATACGCTTCACGCGACGCTTACCAGTAGTAGCGAAGCTTCTGCGCCCACGGGCTGCCTGCGTAGCTCGCCTTCAGCGTATCGAACCAGCGCTTGCGTACGTTCTTCGGTACGTCCTTGCCGCCGCATTCGTTGGAGCCACCCGGTGCATAGCACTTGATCGCACGGTAGTACGCGTAGGCGCGGTCGTTCGGGTTCGCCTGCGCATCGGCCATCACCGTCACGTAGCTCGACATCCGCTCGAACGGCTTGCCCGCGAACTGCGACGGCGCGCCGCCGAGCGTCGGCGGGATGCGCGTGGCGGCCGTCGTCGATGCGTTGCGCATCCACGGCGGCACCGGATCGCTTTCGAGGCCGGGCGCGGGCGGGTGCAGGCGCACGAAATCGGCGAGACAGTTCAGCCCTTTCGCATCGGCGGGATTCTGCTGGAGCACCGTGGCGATGTCGTTCGCGGACGGGCACGTATAACCGTCTTCATTTTTGGCGCCGGCTGCGATGAACGGCTTCAGCGGATCGGCCGGCTTGCCGGACACCAGCGCGGCATCGGCGATGAACTCGGCGTAACGCGAGCGGGTGAGCTCCTTGTACAGCAGCGTGTACAGCGCGGTGTCGCGCAGCGCACCGCCGGTCGCCTGGTTTTGCGCCTGGGCGCGCAGCAGGTCCGCATTGGCCGAGCGTTGCAGCAGCACGGCGCGGATCGCGGCGTTCTGCACGGGCGAATCGTCGGCGAATACGTCGTTGACGAGTCCGGCCTGCTCCAGGTTGATCGCGAGCGCGAGTTCCAGCGCTTCGCGCTGGAAGCGGAATTTCGCGAGCGGGATCAGGTCGCGCCACAGCTGGCGCGCCTTGTCGGACTGGCCGCTATCCTCCAGCGCGAACCCGCGCAGCGCCTGCTGGCTCAGGCCGAAGTAGTCGAGCGGCTCCGCGGGCGTCTGCGGCAGCAACGCGAGCGCGGCGTCCGGCTTGTGGCCGATCTGGACGTACCAGGTCGCGAGCAGGTAGTCGTAGAGCGCGGGCGCGTTCGCGAAGCGCGGCTTCTGCGCCTGCAGGTCGTCCAGCGTCAGCGGCTTGGCGCGGCTCGAGTCGCTGTTTTCCGACGTGCGCATGCGCAGCAGGTCGACGGTCGCGAGCACGGTCGGCGACTGGATCTGGCTCGCGTCGAATTCCGACCCGAACAGCAGCTTGCTGTCGAGTTCGTTCGCGAGCTGGATCAGCGGCACGTTCGACGTCGCCGGCGACCAGCGCGCGAGCGCGTGGCCGTACAGGTCGGCCTGCTGCGTGACGTTGCCACCGAGCCACGCGACACGCCGCAGCAGCCCGTTTGCGGAGGTCGCATAGCGCCCCTGCGGGTACACCTTCAGGTAAGTGCGAAACACCGTATTCGCGGCGTCGAGCGACACCTTCGTCACGCGGCCGCGCGACGGCGCGGGGCTGTCGTTGTCGAACACGTTGGCTTGCGCGGCGTTCAGCTGCGCGCGCCCGGCCATATAGAGCCCGGTTTCCTTCAGCCACGGGTTCGCGCTGTGCGACGCGCTCGCGAAGGCACGGGTCGCGGTGAGGAAGTCGGCGCGGTAGAACGCGTTCGTGCCGTCCAGGTACGCGGCGAACTGCTGGCCGAGCGGCGACTTGACCGGCGGTTTCGTCCAGGCGGCACTCGCGCCGCCGGCAGCGCAGGTCTTCTGCGCGATGTCGGCACGCGCCGCGCGCAGGCGCGCGGCTTCGTCGGCGGGGAGGCCGCCGGCACTGCCCAGTGCGTCGTTGAATGCGTCGGCGCCCGAGGTCATGCTGCGGCAGATGCTGCCTTCGCCGTCGGCGTACTGGTTCGACGGTGTTTCGGTCTCCGCCGCGCCGCCGGTCTTGTCGGGCGTCTTCTGCCCGATATAGATCCATCCGGAAAAGTCCATCGGAAACGGCACGATGATCTGGTTGATCCGGTCTTTCGCCGGGATCGTCTTCGGGTCGGGAAACGCCTGCGCGACCTTGGCGCTGTCGACCATCATCAGCATTGCGTTGATGCGCGTGTCGTTGGCGGGGCTCAGTATCGGCAGGTTGCCGCAGAAGTACGCATTCTGCCGGAGCGTGACCGGCGCTTCGCAGCTATCGTCCGAGCTGGCATGGGCCGCCGGAATCCAGAACAGGCTGGCCGCCAGCGCGGCGAACAGGTGTCGGTGCAGCAATGGGCTTTTAGGCATTTTTTCTTGTGCCGGGTGTGGGGCCGCAGCGGCCGGGTCTCTCAGGTGAGGCGTTTCGCCCCGGCGCGTATCGTACCGCACTGGATGCACGAATTTCGCCGGTGCGGGCGGCGGCCGGGCGCATCGGCAACCGGTGTGCGCCGGACGGCTAGTCGTATCGATGGTCGGTCCGATCCGTCTCCCGCATCACGCGTACACGCTGCTGGCGACGCCGTCGTCGGCCACATCGTCGATCGCGGCCCGCAAGTCGTCGATCGCCACCATCAGCTCGCGGACCTGCCGCAACGACGGGTACTGGTGCAGCACGGCATGCCATTGCGGCAGCGTCAGCAGCGCGTGCCAGACGACACCCAGGCCGCCCGGATCGGCGTCCGGCCGCTGCGCGAGCGCGCTCGCGTATTCGAGGCTCGCCTGCGCCGACAGCAGCTGCATCCGGCTGGCGGCGCCCAGCAGGCGCGGCGTCGTGTCGGCCGATGCATCGCAGCAATAGAGCACTTCCCGTGGCAGCTCCGCTTCGTCGGTCGTCAGCGCCCGCAGCGACGCGCCGTGCACGCGCACCGTGCCCTGGTGCGTATCGAACGCATAGAGCGTGTCCGGGTCGGCCTGCGCGAGCAGGTTCAGGCCGCGCAGCAGCCGCGGCAGGTCGGTCGTCGCGGCATCCGCGGACGCTTTCGCTTCGACGAGGAAGCGCACGTTCCACGCGGGCGCCGGGTCATCGCCGCGCGTGCGTTCGAGCAGGATCGCGTCCCATTCGGTTTTCGCGCGATCGTGGCGGCCCGGAATCGATGACGGCACGCGCATCGACGTCACCACCCGGTACGTGCGGCGTGCATCGACGGCGTCGAGCCGACGCGCCAGCGCGTCGAGCGCCTGCGCGGCCAGCGCTTCGACGGCTGCGCCGCGCTGCTGTGACGCGACGCCCTGCGCGACGGCGACGGTGCTGCCTTCGAGCGGGCCCTGGCGCACCCAGAGCGACCGGTAGCGACGCACGTGCTCGTCCGCTGCCAGGGCATCGACGCGCAGCATGCGTTCGAGTGCGGGGCTGTCTTTCAGCTTGACGATGTCCTGCTCGAACGCGGTGTCGGTCGCCATGTCGGGCAGGGAGAGCAGGTGCTGCAGCGTGTCGTGCAGTTCGGCCCACGACGCGGCGGTGGCGGCCGCATGCAGCCGCGCGAGCCCGTCGCGTTGCCACGGGCGGGCGCTGCGCTCGAGCTTGGCCGGGTGCGCGATCGCGTTGACGGCCGAGTGCAGCGCGCGACGGTCCTGCTCGGCATGCGCGGACAACGACGCGTACTCGCGCACGCTCGGCGCATCGTGCCGCAACACCGCGGCCTGAAAGGCGGGATCGCCGGCGTGCGTATCCATCGCATCGCGGATCATCTGCGCGAGGGCGTCGATGAAGCGCTGCCGCAGTGCCGCGTCGGGCGTCTGCCCGTCGCTTCGCATCCGGCGCGCTTCCTCGATCACGATCGCGAGCGTGGCGGCCGGGTTCGCGGCGTCGGCCGGCGACGAAGCGCTGTCGAGCGGCGGCAGCCGGTAGCGGCGCGCGACGGTGCGCAGGGTTTCGTCGAGCAGGGCGGGAAGCGGTGTCAGCGACATGGTCGGTATCGGCTTGAAGGCGATGCGCGTGCCCGGCAGGGCGGGCCCGTGCGTGCGGTGATGTGCAACGGTATCACGTCGGGACGGGCCGGATACGGGGCGTGTCGTTGCGAACGGAATTGGTGCTATGGCACGCGGCATCAGTCGTGCGCCATGTTCCTGGTCAACGTCTCGATGGTCAGGTTTTCGTCTCGCGGCCTGCCGACGCCTGCGTCGAACGGGTAGCCCGTCCGCTCACCCGTTCGCGTATAGCCGCGGCGCAAGTAGAAATCGATCAGTTCGTGGCGCGCCGACAGGACGACCATCACGGCCGTTCTGATCTTCCAGCGGCGAACCGCGAATTGCTCGGCTTCGTTCAGCAACGCTTTTCCGAGCCCACGATCCTGCATTGACGGCGCGACGGCTAATGTGCCGATATAGGCCACGTCTCCGTCTTTCCTGACTTCGATGCAGCCGGCGATGCCGCCGTCGATCTCGGCGACGAGCAGGACGGAGTCCGGTGCACGCAGCGTCGCGGCGAGCTGTGGCGACGTGATCCGCGGGCCGTCGATTAATGATGCTTCATGTGTCCATCCGGCTGCCGCCGTCGTCGGACGGTACGCAGCGTTGACCAGTTGAACGAGCGCGGCGACGTCTTGCTCGTTCGCTGTGCGGTAGCGGGCTGTGCGTTTGGTTGCGCCTGTCGTTTCGTCCATTGAAGTTCTCAGGTTCCATAGCCGCGGTTCGTCCTGAACGTCCCGTCGCCCGCCGCCGGCTCGCTCATCGTCGGCGCGGCCGTGCTTGTGTCGGCCGGCATCGTCGTTGATCGTCCGTGGACGCTCCATTCGTCACCGCAATCGCTGGCGGCGCTCGCAGCGTTCTCGACCACGCCGCCGTTCGTCATCTACTTTCGGTTCGTCCGGATGCTCGGCTCGGTAGGTGCGACGGCGCAGGCCTACTGCGCATGCAGATCGGCGTTGGCATCGGCATGGCACTGCTCGGGGAGTCTCTGTCGGCATCGGCATGACTGGGACTCGGATGCGCCGTTGCAGGCGTGGCCGCCATCACGTCAGCACGGACGGCCACGCAACTGACAGCGGCCCCTGAGCACGACGCGCATCGATCGCAGCCGGAGCGCTGCGGGCCGCTATCGGCCGGCCCGCTCAGGCGTATCCGCGCACCACCCGCATCACGCCGTCAACGTCACCGACAGGCTGCCGAGTTCGCCGAAGCGCACCGTCAGCGCGTCGCCGAGCGGCACGTCGATCGCGCCCGCGTACGAACCGGTCGTCACGATTTGCCCGGCGCGCACGGCGTCGCCGCGCGAGGCGAGGAAATTGACCAGCCACACCAGCGGCTTCAGCGGATCACCGTCCGGATGGCGGCCGTCGATCGTGCGGTTCAGCGCGCCTTCGAACGACAGCGCCAGCGTCTCGAGCGGCACGTTCAGCCCGTCGGGCACGACCGGGCCGACACACAGCCCCTGGTTGAATTGCCCGTCGGCCAGCAGCTCGAACTTCGACGCGCGCGTGGGCTCCGCATAGCGGCAGCCGAGCACTTCGAGCACGATGCGCACTTCGCGGATCGCGTCGCGCACGTCCCGTTCGTCGTACGGCTGTTCGCGTGCAGGCAGGTCGCGATCGAGCACGAACGCGATTTCCGGTTCGATCCGCACGATCGGGCCGCCGACGACGCGGTACGGCGCGTCGGCCTCGCGGATCGTCGACGCGAAGATCGGCGCGACGATCACGCGGTCGGGCGGCGGCAGCGCGCATTTCCAGCCGCCGACGGGTTCGCCGAGCAGGTCGGCCACGCGCTGCTGGATCGCGAGGGCGGTCTCGACGTTCTCGGGGCGCAGCGCATCGGGCAGCAGCGGGCCGGGCGAGCCGGCATGGCGGGCGGCGACGAGATGCTGGGCGGCGCCGTCCACGCGTTCGGTAGTCGTTGTCATGTCGGTTGAGCGAGTTGAAAGTGGGCCGGCAAATAAGGGCCGGACGAAAGTCGCACATTCGATGATAGCGCTTTCGGCACGATGATCGCTCGATTGCGCTGCTTCGGCTTCTGTATCAGCCAGGTTTGCGACCTGGTCGCAAGCGAGCGGGATCGGCGTCACGTCGCGGCGCTTTGCCGCACGGACGGTGTCGGGTCGACCTTGATCGCCATCAACATTCAAACCCGCCATCCGCCGATGATGGTGACAAGGCCGCGCGAACAGACGCGTGGCAACTCACCCCAGCGAGGTTCGCATGTACGAGAAGATCATGGTGGCCGTAGACGGCAGCGGTTCGTCGAAGCAGGCGCTTGCCGAGGCAGTGAAGGTCGCGCTGGCAAGCGACGCACACGTCAGCGCCGTGTATGTGGTGGACAAGTCGGTGCTGTTCACTTATGCGGGCCGTTTCGATCCGCACGCACTGGTCGAGGAAATCCGCGACGACGGGCGCAAGGTGCTGCGCGAAGCCGAGCAGATCATCGCGCTGGCGGGCGCGAAGGGCGAGGCCGAACTCGTCGAGACGGAAAGCATCGGCGAGGACATCGCGGAGCGCCTGCAGCGCTACGTGAAGGAAGGCGGAATCGATCTCGCGGTGGTCGGCACGCACGGGCGGCGCGGGATCCGGCGCGTGCTGCTCGGCAGCGTCGCGGAGCGCTTCGTGCGCGGCTCGAAGTGCCCGGTGCTGCTGATTCGCGGCGACGATGACGACGTAGCGGCTGCCGCTGCGGCCGCTTGACGCGGCGCGCGCGATGATCCGCCGCCAGTCCCGCATCGTCGTCGCGGCGGTCGCCGTGTTCGTGTCGCTCGCGGGGATGATGGCCGTCGTGTCGGGGCTGCTGTTCGACAATGCGATGGCGCTGCGCGGCGGCGCCATCGCGCTGGTCGTCGGCGTGGCCGGCTTCGTCGTGATGCTCAACCCGGGCGCGAAAGGCGAAGCGTGAGGCGGGCGGGCCCGCACGGCTGCTTGCGTCCGACCGTGCGCGAGACAGCCGGCCTCCGCTGTCCGCAAGACCGGCGACAGCCGCGGCCGCGCGGCTTTTCCACTTACTCGCTGGCGGTACCCGGCGCCTTCGTGCCGTCCTGCCCGATCTGTATCGCCAGCCGCTTCAACGTTTCCGCCAGCTCGTCGTTCTTCGGCTGAATCTTCCGCGCCTGCGCGAACACCTCGCGCGCTTCATCCTGGCGACCCAGTTTCCACAGTACTTCGCCCTTGTGCGTCAGCCCGGTCGCATGGGCTTCGCCTGCGTCCTTGTTCGTGTTGCCGTCCTTCGTGAAGATCGCGATCGAGCGGTCGAACCATGTGAGCGCCTCGTCGTTGCGGCCGAGGCGATACAGCGCCCAGCCCTTGCTGTCGAGCGCATACGCATCGTTCGGCGATTCCGCGAGATGCGCGTCGATCATCGCGAGCCCGCGCTCGACTGCGACGCCGGCGTCGGCGAGCCGGTAGCCGATGTCGTTCCGGCGATCGTCGGGAATCCTGTCGAGATCGAGCGCGGCGGCCACGCGGCCCTCGTCGCGTTCGGCGATCGCGAGCGACAGCAGCTTGGCCACGATCTGCTGCCGCAATTCGCTGCTGATCCGGTCGCCGTTGGCGACCAGGCTGCCGAGGTATTGCGTGTAGAGGTCAGGCGCGCCCGGGGCGTCCGCGTTGTTCGCGATGGTCATGCCCGGGCCCGCGCACCAGTCGGTGTCGGCCGCCCCGGCCAGCGTGCCGGCGTAAAGATTGACGTTGCGCGGCGTGCGCGATTGCGCGTAGTAGGTGTAGCCGTTCGCATCCGAGTATCCGCACGCCAGGTATTCGTTCTCCACGTCCAGCACGTACGGGAAATGGCCGATCGGCGCCGAGCCGCCCGGCTCGACCAGCCGGAACGATTCGCCGAGGTCGCCGTCGCCGACGATCGGGTTGAACACCCATTGCTTCTCCGGATGCAGCTTCGGCAGCCGGACCCGGGCGGTGCGCCCGGCCGCGTCGGTCGTGCCGAAGATCACGCTGTCGCGCTGCTCCGGCTTGACGGGCAGCCCCGCGATGACCTGACCGGGCAGGTACAGGCGGTAGCGCACATTCGGCAGCGGCTGGTGCGTGACGGGGTCGCGCAGCACGAACTGATGAACGTAAGCCCCTTTTCCGAGCGACGCGGTCGGCGCGACGTAGGTGCGCGCGTAGGCGGCGGGCAGGGCGGTGCAGCTCAAGGCCGCGGCGACGAGCGCGGCGAGAAGGCGGGGTGTCATGAAATTGCGGTTCTTGTTGGTAAAGGTTTATTGACCGACGGCCTGAATTGCACTGCGCGAACCGCGTGACCGTCGATATCCCGCTGCGGATACCGATATGGATGGCCGGCTCGTCCAGCGCAATTCAACGCGGATCTCGCCCGGCGCAACGTGATGCGAGGAAGCGGCGGATGGATGACGCGGGAATGCAGTGCGGAGCATAGCAGGCCGTGTCGAGCGTCTCGCTCGTGAAGTGACCGCGTCTCTCGCTCGAAACGCCACGCGCGACGTATCCGGCCGCGCGCGCTTCTGTCAAACTCGCGTTCATGAAACCGCGCCTCGCCTCACCGCCTTCCTCCGATTCCGCGCCTGCGCCCGCAGGCTTTCCCGACGCCGACGAACTGGCCGCGCTGCGTGCGTGGTACGCGGGCATGACCGTGCGCCAGGCTGTCGAGCGCTACCTGCCCGATCGGCTCGGCGAACGACGGTCGGCGCGCGGCGTGATCGGCGGCATTCGCCGCCGCCTCGTGCGCGTCGCGCGGCAGGTTGGCCGGCCCGATCTCGCGGAGCGGCTCGGTCATGCCGACGGTGAGCGTAGGCAGGAGGCGAAGGCAGCCGCCGAAGCGATCGGCCTGCTGCGCCATGCGCGCGTGCCGGTCCCGCAGATCAGCGACGACGTCGGCCTGTGGCTGCCCGCGCGTGCGGTCGTCGCGCTGCGTGCGCACGGGATCGCGACGCTGGCCGATCTCACGGTGCGGATTCCGCGCCGGCGCCAGTGGTGGCGTGCGATCGCGGGCCTCGGCGTGGCCGGTGCGCGGCACATCGAGGCGTTTTTCGCCGCGCATCCGGCGCTGACCGAACGGGCGCGCGCGCTGATCGCGGCGACGCCGCGCGGCGCCATCGTGCCGTGGGAGCAACTGAAGCTGCCGCACGAGGTCGACGGCTCGGCCGGCACGTTCCGCGCGCCGCGCGCGACCAGCACGCTCGACGCGGACAACGATTACGCGGCCGTGCACGCGTGGCTGTCGCTGCACGAATCGGCCGCGACGCGGCGGGCGTACCGGAAGGAGGCCGAGCGGCTGATCCTGTGGGCGATCGTCGAGCGCGGTCGCGCGCTGTCGTCGCTGACGACCGAGGATGCGGTCGCGTATCGCGCGTTCGTGCGGCGCCCGACACCGCACGAACGCTGGGTCGGGCCCGTGCGGCCGCGCGGTGCGCCGGACTGGCGGCCGTTCTCGGGGGCGCTGTCCGCGCGCTCCGCTGCATACACGCTGTCGGTGCTCGGCGCGCTGTTCCGCTGGCTGATCGAGCAGCGCTACCTGCTCGCGAATCCGTTCGCGGGCGTCAAGGTGCGCGACACGCGCGGCCCGAACGCACTCGACACGTCGCATGCATTCACCGAAGGCGAGTGGCTGCTCGTGCGCACGATCGCCGACGGGCTCGAGTTCCGCAAGGGTACGCCGGCCGCGCCGCAGTCGCGCTGGACGCCGGCCGCCGCGCAACGGCTGCGCTTCATTCTCGATTTCGGCTATGCGACCGGGCTGCGCGCGAGCGAGCTGGTCGGCGCGATGCTCGGCGACATCGAGACCGATGCGCACGGCGACGCGTGGCTCAAGGTGATCGGCAAGGGCAGCAAGGCCGCGCGCGTCGCGCTGCCGCCGCTCGCGCGCACGGGGCTCGACCGTTTCCTGGTCGCACGCCGGCTGCCGGTCACGCCGTCGCGCTGGCGGCCCGACACGCCGCTGATCCCGAGCCTAGCGGAAGACGGCGCGGCCGCGATCACGAGCGTGCGGTTGTGGAAGGTGATGCAGCGTTTCTTCGCGCAGACGGCCGATCAGGTCGATGCCGACAACCCCGCGCTCGCGCAGAAGCTGCGGCAGGCAAGCCCCCACTGGATGCGTCATACGCATGCGACGCACGCGTTGGCGCGCGGCGCGGAGTTGACGACCGTGCGCGACAACCTGCGCCATGCGTCGATCTCGACGACGTCGATTTACCTGCATGGCGACGACGTGAAGCGGGCGCGACAGATGTCGAGCGCGTTCGCGGCCGACAAGTAACGGCCATCGTGCCGGTCGGGCAGAAGCTGGCCGCGCGTCGTGAGCCGGAAAGGCCGCAGCCCGTGCCTGAATGCGCGTTCCGCAGACGAATGGATGACGCGCCGTCACCTCTCTTCCAATCAGGCGGAACGGTCCGCCGCACACGACGGTCATAAACTTTTTGCAAGGAGCAATGAATGGCATCGAGCCAAGGCACAGTCGATTTCGTCGTCGAGCAGATGGCGGCGGCCGGTACGGTATCGGCGCGCAAGATGTTCGGCGAGTACGGTATCTATTGCGACGGCAAGATGGTCGCGCTCGTCTGCGACGATCGGCTGTTCGTCAAGCCGACGGCCGAAGGCCGCGCGTTTCTCGGCACGTGCGAAGAAGGTTCGCCGTATCCGGTCGCGAAGCCGCACCTCGTCATCGCCGGCGAGCGCTGGGACGATCGCGAATGGCTGTCGGCACTGATCCGGATCACCGCCGCGCAGTTGCCGGTGCCGGTGAAGCGGCGCGGGTAAGGGTTCGTTCGCGTGCCATGTTGCGCTGCGGTGAGGCGTATTCTGTGACACATGTGCGCGACCATCGCGCATCCGGTGGGAGCACAAGAATGAAGACATCCGGACATCCGCGCGGCACGTGGCTTGCTCGCCGCGCCCGGCACGCGCTCGTCGCGGCCCTGTGCGTGGGCTGGAGCGCGCTGTCGCTCGGCGCGGACGATGCGGCGACACTGCTCGAACGTTACCGCAGCCTCGGCCCGCAACTGAAGGACAACGCGTTTCACCGGCCGCTGGTGCTCGAATCGGCGGAAGCGTCGTCGTCGCTGAAGGGCGACATCTACGCGGTGGTCGACTATCCGTACGCGGTGGTGAGCAGCCAGCTCGACGATCCCGCGCAGGGCCCCGCGAACTGGTGCGCGGTGCTGATCCTGCACCTGAACACGAAGTATTGCCACGCATCGAGCGGCAGCGACGGCCCGGTGCTCGACGTGAACCTCGGCCGCAAGATCCAGCAGAAGCTGCCGGACACCTATCGCGTGCAGTTCCGCTATCGCGTGGCGGCCGCGACGCCCGACTATTTCCAGGTCGACCTGACCGCCGACAGCGGCCCGATGGGCACGAAGGATTACCGGATCGCGCTGGAGGCCGTGCCGGTCGGCGCGTCGCGCACGTTCCTGCATCTGACGTATTCGTATGGCTTCGGCACGGTGGGCCGCATGGCGATGAAGACCTACCTCGCGACCGTCGGCAGCGACAAGGTCGGCTTCACGACCGTCAGCGGCGGATCGGCCGCGCAGCCGCAGTACATCGGCGGCGTGCGCGGGCTGCTGGAGCGCAACACGATGCGCTACTACCTCGCGATCGACACGTATCTCGCGACGCTCGACAAGCCGCTCGACCAGCGCCTCACGCGCTGGTTCGACGCGACCGAGCAGTATCCGCAGCAACTGCACGAGGTCGAGCGCGGCGCCTATGTGCAGATGAAGGCGCAGGAGGTGCAGCGGCAGCAGGCGGCGCGGTGACGCCGCCTGCTGCCGACTGCTCGGCGTCGATCAGTTCGACGCGCCGCCGACCGTGCGGATGCTGTGCCATTGCCCCTGTTCGACGCGGAACAGCGTGTACGGCGGCTTGATCAGGTCGCCGCGCTCGTCGAAGGAAATCTTCCCGGTCACGCCGGTGACCGATACGCCGGGCAGGCTTGCGACGATCTTGCCGCGATCGGTCGAATCGGCCTTGTGGACCGCCGCGATCATCGCGAGCGCCGCGTCGTACGCGAACGGCGCATACAGCTCGACGTCCTGGTTGAAGCGCGCCTTGTAGCGCTGCCCGAACGCGACGGCCGACGGCAGCTTGTCGAGCGCCGGCCCCGGTTCGAGATCCTGCGTCCCTTCGCCCGAACTGCCGGCGATCTTCAGGAAGGCGTTGCTTTTCAGTGCGCCGGCGCCGAACAGCTGCGCGCGGATGCCGAGCGAGCGCATCTGCTTGACGAGCATCGCACCCTGTTCGTCGAGCCCGCCGAAGAACAGCAGGTCGATGTTGTTGCTCTTCATCGTGGTCAGGATGCCGCGAAAATCGACGGCCTTGTCGTTCGTGTATTCGCGACCGACGACGCTGCCGTGCGCGTCCTTCACGCCTTTCTCGAACGCGTCCGCGAGCCCTTGCCCGAAGGCGGTGCGATCGTCGATGATGCCGATCCGCTTCGCCTTCAACTGCTCGACCGCGAAGCGGCCGGCCACCACGCCGCCGACGCCGTCGTGCCCCATCGTGCGGAACACGTTCTTGAAACCCTGCATCGTTAGCTGCGGATTGGTCGAGCCGGGCGTGATCATCGCGACGTTCGCCTGCTTGTAGACGGCCGACGCCGGTATGCTGCAGCCCGAGTTGTAGTGGCCGACCACGCCGACCACGCCGTCGTCGACGAGCTTTTGCGCGACCTGGATCGCGATGCGCGGATCGGCCTGGTCGTCCTGCACGTCGAGCACGAAGCGCACCGGCTTGCCGCCCACGGTCGGATGTTTCGCGTTTTCTTCGTCGAGCGCGAGTTGCGCGCCGTATTGCAGATCCTTGCCGACGCGCGCGACGGGCCCCGTCAGCGGGCCGGCGAAGCCGATCTTGACGGTTTCCGGGTCCGCGGCCTGCGCGGATGCGGCGACCGTGCCGATCGAGCAGAGCGCCAGCCATGCCAGCCAGTTACGACGATTCATGATGCCTCCTTGCAGGGGTGGAAGTCGCGGCGCGCGTCAGAATCGCGCGGCCCGGTACGGGGTGAGGTCCAGCGGCGGTGCGCGCTGGGCGACGAGATCGGCGACGATTTGCCCGGTGATGCCGGCGAGCGTCACGCCGAGATGCTGATGACCGAATGCATGGATCACGCGCGCGCTGTGCCGTGCGCGGCCGATCACGGGCACGCCGTCCGGCAGCGTCGGCCGGAAGCCGAGCCAACTGCGCGTCGGTGTGCCGAGCGATGGCACGGCTTCGCGGGCGGAACGCGTAAGCAGTGCGACGAGCGACGGATTCATCGGCGCGTCGAAGCCGCCGAGTTCGACGGTACCGGCCGCGCGCAGCCCTTCGTCGAGCGGCGTCATGTAGAAGCCGCGCTCGGCCCAGCCGACCGGCCGCGTGACGATCGGTTCATGCGTGCCGAACTGCACGTGATAGCCGCGCTCGGTATCGAGCGGCACCGCGTCGCCGCACGCGGCCGCGAAGGCGCGCGAGCGGGCGCCGGCGGCAATCACGACGTGATCGAACGCGTGCACGGTACCGCCCGCATGCACGTTCGCGCTGTCGCCGGCGGGCTCGATCCGCTCGACGCGCGCGCGTTCGAGCGTCGCGCCGCCGGTGGCGAGGTGCGCGAACAGTTCGCCGAGAAAGCCGCACGGATCGGAGAAATGCCAGCTGCCGACGAACAGCACGCCGCGCGTGAAGATCGGAGCGAGCGCGGGCTCGAGCTGGCGGATCGCGCCTGCGTCGAGCGTCTCGAACGGCACGCCGAGCCGGCGCCGCAGCGCGAGCGACGGCTGCGCGGCGTCGAACGACGCCTGCCGCGCATACAGGTACAGGCATTCGCGCGGCCGCACGAACGCCGCGAGCCGTGCGGCGCCGAGCAGCGGCGCATAGCCGTCGGCGGCGCGCGCCAGCAGCGCCGCCAGCGCGGTCGCGCTGCGTGCATGGCGCGCGGGTGTCGACGCGAGCAGGAACCGCGCGAGCCACGGCGCGCCGTGCAGCAGATACGGCCAGCGGATGCGCAGCGGGCTGTCGGCGGCGAACAGGAAATGGGGCAGGTTGCGGAACACCGACGGGCCGTTCACCGGCACGCAGCCGTACGGCGCGAACGTCGCGGCATTGCCGAACGACGCGCCCTGACCGATGCCGGCCGGATCGAACAGTGTCACGCGGTGCCCGTCGCGCTGCAGCCATGCCGCCGCGCCGAGCCCGATGAAGCCTGCACCCACGATGGCGACATTCGCCATGACGCGTCCCCTCCGGTCCACATGAGTCACACAAAGTTGAGATTAAGAATCACACAGTAATTTTTTGTGTGCAATCAAAATGAGATTGTGTGGCGCCGGTGTTTACCCGATCCCAACTGACTGATTCAGCTGACATTTCAGCTGACGTTTGACGGGGAGGAGATGTCATATACAATCGCTGGGCAGGTCAAAATGGCAGACAAACGCTTTTTGTGTGGTCACGGGCGACAAATGGCATCAGACAAACTTTTCGGCGAGCGAGATGGCAGCCTGCCGGCGCAGGCGAAGCGGCCGACTTATGTCGAGGTATCGAGCTCGATCGAGGCGGAAATCCGCAATGGCACATATCCGCCGGGCAGCCGCCTGCCGCCGCAGCGCCAGCTCGCCACCGAGCTCGGCATCAACGTGTCGACCGTATCCCGCGCGTACAAGGAATTGCAGCTGCGCGGCCTGGTGATCGGCAGCAAACGCCGCGGCTCGCTCGTCACCGGTGGCGCGATGCCGAGCATCGAGCCGGCCCGCGCGTCGCTCGCGGCCGGCAACGGCGTGATCGACCTGACCGTGAACCGCCCGGCGACGGGCGAATTTCTCGCGAGCCTCGCGCAGACGTTCGGCACGTTGCCGAACGATCCGCGCTTCGCCGCGCTGCAGGAGTACCAGCCGCCGCAGGGCCCCGACTGGGCGCGCGCCGCCGGCGCGCAGTGGCTCGCCGCGCCGGGCTTCACGCCGTCGCGCGACCAGGTGGTCGTCACGAGCGGCGCGCAGCACGGGCTGTACGCGGTGCTGAACAGCCTGATCGGCACCGACGGCGTGATCGTGGCCGATCGCCTGACGTATTACGGGCTCAAGGCGCTCGCGCCGGTGTTCCAGTTCGAGATCGTCAGCGCGCCTGCCGACGACGACGGCCTGCTGCCCGACGAGATCGAGCGGATCTGCCAGCGCATGCCGGTCAAGGCGATCTTCGTCGTGCCGAACCTGCAGAACCCGACCGTGACGACGATGAGCCTCGCCCGCCGGATGGCGCTCGTCGACCTCGCGCGCCGTCATCACGTGACGATCATCGAGGACGACGTGTACGGCCCGCTCGTGCGCGACCGGCTGCCGGCAATCGCAGGGCTGTGCCCCGAGCTGACGTTTCATATCGGCGCGACGTCGAAGATCCTCGCGCCGGGGCTGCGCCTCGGCTACCTGAGCTGCCCGCGCGACAGCGTCGCCCTGTGCGCGGAGGCGGTGCGCACGACCGCGTGGATGCCGGCCCCCACGTCGATGCTGATCGCGACGGTGTGGATCGAAGACGGCACCGCCGAGCGGATCATGGGCGCGCAACTGGCGGAAATCCGCGCGCGCGTCGATCTTGCAAGGGAACTGCTGCCGGCCGGGCAACTGAAATCCGATCCGGCGTGCATGTTCGTATGGCTGCGGCTGCCGCCGCCGTGGCGCGCCGACGACTTCGCCGCGAATGCGAAGGCGCGTGGCGTGATCGTGATGCCGTCGTCGACGTTCGCGGTCGATCGCGCGGAAATCGAGCACGGCGTGCGCATCAACCTCGCGTGCCCGGCCACGCGCGACGAACTCGTCAACGGGCTGCGGATTCTCGCCGGCACGCTGAAGGACCGGCCGCGCGCGCTGTTCGGTTCGATCTGACGGTGGCCGCTCAGTCGAGCAACCCCGCGACCACATCGACGATCCGCTGCAGCAGCGCTTCGTCGTAAGGCAGCCACGGCACCGCGCGCAGCGGCGACGGCGGCGGTTCGATCGCGGATTCGACGGGTTCGCCGTCGCGCGTCACGCGCCCGGTCGCGCAATGCACAGACCACGTGCCGACGCGCACATGGCGATCGTCGATCGTCATCCGGCCTTGCGCGATCGGTTCGGCGAACACGAGCGCGAGCACCTGCTTGCGATGCCGTGCCATCGCGCCGAGCGGCAGGTCGGACAGCCGGTGCAGGCGCTGCTCGCGCTCGTTCCGCGCGGCGCGCTGGCGCACCGGGTCCGCCAGCGTGTCGGCCGCGCGCGTCGCTTCGTCGTCGAGCGCGAAGGCGGCGACGCTGACGAGCAGGTCGACCGCGCGCGCCACCTCCGAGAACACGACGGGATCGATTTCACCGATCGGCGCTGCCACCCAGCGCCGCTCGTGCCTGCGTTCGACGTGCAGCCGGCCCGACGTGCCCTGGCCGTCGGTGCCGGGAAAGAGCCGCGCGGCGACGCTGAAGGTCGCGCGCACGTCGCCGAACTCGCGTGCCAGGCCGTCGTCGTACGCGCGGATCGACCAGCCTTCGCGGCGCGCGACGCCGAGCAGCGGGCGGCTCGCGAGGACATGACCTTCGAACATCGCGGAATGACTGGTCGCGACGTCTTCGCCGGCCGGCACGTAGAACTCGCGGAACGCCTGCCGAACGGGCTGCCGGATCGCACGGCCGACGATCGCGCGCTGCCACGCGAGCCGCTCGTCCGCATCGGCCAGCAGCGGATGCCAGAGCCGGATCTCGCTGTCGGCGTCGAGTTCGCACGCCGCGCCGGTGGCATCGCGCAGCACGATCTTGCCTTTCACGACGTCGGGCATGAACGAGACCGTTGCGCCGTCGCGCGCGCGTGCCTGCCAGATCATGCGGGTCGAGAACGCGGCGCCGGCCGGCGCATCGACGAGGCGCTCGCGCCATTCGGCATGGCCCAGCGTCATCGCCTGCCAGAAACCCGCTTCCATGCAGGTGGCGAGCATCGTGAGCTGCTTCTTGTCGGGTTTCGCGTCGAGCGTCATGCGCAGCGCGGTGTGCGGCCGCTCGCCGAGCGCGCGTTCGGCGGGCTTCAGGTTGCGCGCGAGCTTCTTCTGCACGCCCGCGTGACGCACGGTGGCCAGCGCATCGCGCAGCGCACGCAGGCTCTCGGGTGTCGGGATCGTCTCGACCGCATGGCCGAGCGCGATCGCGAGCGATTGCGACGGCGCGGTTTTCGCGGCGGTCGGCGCGACGCACACGCCGGTCAGCAACGGCCCGATCAGCGCAGGTAGCCACGGCGCGTCGCGATAGGCCGCGACGCGCGCCGCGCGCGCGACGACCTGCGCGTCGTCGGTCGTGAACGCGCGATCGGCCTGATAGGGGACTTCGCCCGCGTGAATCGCGGCGACGTGCCGCGCGGCTTCGGTCAGCGTGTCGCGCGCGAAGTCGACGTAAGCGGGCTCTTCCGCGAGCGTGGCGGCCGGATCGTCGGCGTTGAACCACAGCCGCTTCGGCGCGAAATACCCGTCGTTCGTCGCGGCCAGCGCGAGCAGCGCGGCCGGCCCGAGTTCGGGCAGCACGTCGAGCTCGCGCACGCGCGCCGGTGAATCGGCATTCGACTGCGCATACTCGTCGCGCAAGGCCGTGATGTCCCGCCGGCCGGCGAACGCGTGGAGGGCATATTTCCCGTACACGGAGAGTCTTTGCAGGCCGTCGTTCTGCGGTTCGTCGAGGATGCGCACGAGTTCGGCCTGCAGTGCGGGCGCGGGCAGCGCGTCAAGACACGACAGTTCCTGTAACGCGCGCTGCCACGCGCCGGCCGGAATGTCGCGGAACAGTTCGAGCGCGGCTTCGGCGTCGACGAGCGGCGCGAGATCGAGTGCGTCGATCTGCGCGCGCAGCCCGCGCGCGAATGTGGCGCGCGGATCGTCGTACGCGTAGTCGTGCTGCGCGACCCGTTCCTCGACACGACGCAGTGCCGGCCACGCCGCGCCGAGCGCGTGCGCGTCGAGCGTCGACAGGTCGAGCGGCGCGCCGGTGAAGCGCGGGTGGTCGGCGGTGCCGGTCAGCCGCGCGACGAGCTGGTCGACGAGGGCGCGATCAGTCATCCACAGCCTCCTTGCCGGACGTACCGTTCCGGCGCCATTTCTGTGCGTTCCAGGCGGCGCGGACCACGCCGCCGAGGGCAGATGCCTGTTCGGTCGTGTGTTGCATTGTGTGACTCCGGCAGTGAAAACCGTGCGGACGCACAGTATTGCACCCCAATTGATGCAGGCTGGCGAAAGGCCGTGCGGCGGGCGTTCCGGGCCGATTGGGCCGCGCCGCGCAGGGCTCGCGGCCGCCCGGCGATTTCATAAGACGTACAGTTTTCTCGCGATGCGCGATGCGCGCCGAACTGTACTCTTGTTCGCGCGATCGATGTGTGTACTCGTCGCCAACTGTTCTGCTCTTAAGATTCCATCATCAAGTGCACAGTGCCGCAGATCCAGTCGTCCCGGAACCCTGTCGGCGCATCTTCAAGAGAGAGCCAGTGCGATGGAAAAGGCAAAACCGGAGGGAAAGATCAGGAATCACGACGGCCCGGCCGGCGGGCGAAACACGGGCGTGTCGGACGCAAACGGCCGGACAGCACAGCTGCGCGGGCCGGCGGGAGGCACGCGATGAAACTCTATGAAAAACTCGCGGACGACATCGAGCGCTTGATCCGCCAAGGCGTGTACCGGCACGGCGACCGGATTCCGTCGGTGCGGCAGGCGAGCCAGCAGCACCGGATCAGCATCACGACCGTGCTGCATGCGTATCTGCTGCTGGAAAGCCGCGGGCTGCTCGAAAGCCGGCCGCAGTCGGGCTATTTCGTGAACCTGCGGCGCGACGACAGCCATGCGCCGGTGCGCGAGCTGCGGCCGTCGAAGCCGATCGCGATCTCGTCGTCGGTCGACGTGAGCCGGCTCGTGCTGTCGACGCTGCGCTCGATCGGCACCGACGACGCGGTGCCGCTCGGCTCGCCCTATCCGGACCCGAGCCTGTTTCCGTTCGAGAAGCTGAACCGCTATGCGTATGCGGCCGGCCGCGACAAGTCGCTGTGGGGCGTGACGGACGGTTTGCCGCCCGGCCATCCGCGGCTGATCCGGCAGATCGCACGCCGCTACCTGGAAAACGGGATGTCGGTGGACCCGAACGAGATCATCGTGACGGTCGGCGCGACGGAGGCGATGAACCTGTGCCTGCAGGCGGTCGCGAAGCCGGGCGACACGATTGCAGTGGAATCGCCGACGTTCTACGCGATGCTGCACGCGATCGAGCGGATGGGGATGAAGGCGATCGAGGTGGCGACGCATCCGGAGTACGGAATCGACATTGCCGCGTTGGCCGCGATCGCGAAGTCGCAGCCGATCGCCGCATGCATGGTGATGCCGAACTTCCAGAACCCGCTCGGTTTCCAGATGCCGGACGAACGCAAGCGCGAGCTGGTCGAGTTCGCGACGAAGACCGGAATGCCGCTGATCGAAAACGGCGTGTACAACGAGCTGTATTTCGGCGATGCGCATCCGAGTTCGCTGAAGTCGTATGACCGCAGCGGGATCGTGCTGCACTGCTCGTCGTTCTCGAAGAGCCTGACGGCCGCGTACCGGATCGGCTGGGCGCTGCCGGGCCGCTATCGTGACCAGGTCGAGAAGCTGAAATTCCTGAACACGCTCGCGACGCCGTCGCTGCCGCAACTCGCGATCGCGGAGTTTCTCGAACGCGACGGCTACGAGCATCACCTGCGGCGTCTGCGCAAGGCGTATGCGCAGCAGGCGAACCTGATGCGCGCGATGGTGTCGCGGTTCTTTCCGGAAGGCACGCGCATTTCGAGCCCGGCGGGCGGGTACGTGCTGTGGGTCGAGCTGCCTGCGCAGATCGATGCGATGCGGCTGTACCAGCTCGCGCTGGAGCAGGGGATCACGATCGGGCCCGGCTACATGTTCTCGATCACGGACAGCTACCGGAACTTCATCCGGCTGAACTACAGCAGCCCATGGTCACCGGAGATCGAGCAGGCGGTGATCACGGTCGGCAAGCTGGCGGCGGCGTGCATGCGGTAGACGGGGGCGTTCTTGCCTGGCGCCGTCCGGCGTAACCCGGACGGCGCCAGGCGTCAGCGATTGAGCTCCTCGAGCCGCACGCCATTGGTTCTCGGGCCGAACGCGCCGATGACGACGACCACGACGAGCATGAACACGGTGATCCCGGTGAACACGCCGGGCACGCCGAAATCCTTCAGCAGCGCGGCGATGATGAAGCCCGACATCATCGCGCCGGCGCGGCTGGCCGAATATGCGATGCCGCTCGCGCGGGAGCGCACCTCGGTCGGGAACAGCTCGCACTGGTATGCGTGATACGCGACCGAGATCGTCTGCCCGGCGAAGCTGATCAGCACGCCGAGCACGATGAGCGGCACGACGGTCCTGACCTGCGCGAACGCGAGCCCGCAGACGATCACGGCCAGCGCACCGCCGACGATCAGGTGCTTGCGCTGGATCCGGTCTGCATAGCGCATCGCGAGCAGCGGCCCGGCCGGCATCGCGAACGCGATGACGAACGCATACAGCAGGCTCTTCGTGACGGTGATGCCCTGGCCGATCAACAGTGTCGGCACCCAGTTCGCGAATCCGTAATAGCCGATGGCCTGGCAGAAGTTGAACGCGACGAGCATCAGCAGGCGGGCGCGATAGGGTGCGCGCCACAATGCCGCGAACGCCGCGCGGGGTACTGCGGGCGCTTCGCTCGCCGGTGCGGGCGGCGGCAGCGGCATGCCCCACTCGCGCTCGGCGATCGCTTCCATCCGGCTCACGATCCGCTCGCTTCGTTCGGCATCGCCGTGTGCGGCCAGCCATCGCGGGCTTTCGGGCACCGCGCGGCGGATGAACCAGACGATCACGGCGCCGGCCGAGCCGGCCAGCACCACGATGCGCCAGCCGTCGAGCCCGAACACCGTCGCGGGAACGAGCCACCACGACAGGATCGCCGCGACCGGTGCTGCGGCGAACATCACCACCTGGTTAAACGCGATCGCGCGGCCGCGCATCTGCTGCGGGACGAGTTCGGTCACGTAGGTGTCGATCGTGACGATCTCCAGCCCGACGCCGATGCCGGTGATGAAGCGCCACAGCAGCACGCCTTCGGGCGTCGTCTGGAATGCCATGATGGCCGACCCGATCGAGTACCACAGCAGCGAGTACGTGAAGACGGCGCGGCGCCCGTAGCGGTCCGGCATCCAGCCGAAGCCGAACGTGCCGACGAACAGCCCCGCGAAGGTCGCCGCGATGAAGGCGGCGATGCCGGTGAAGCCGAAGAATGCCTGCGTGGTGGTTTGCAACAGGCCGCTTTTGGCCATGCCCGGCGCGATATAGCCGGTAAAGATCAGGTCGTAGACTTCGAAGAAGCCGCCGAGGGAAATCAGCAGCACGAGCATCCACTGGTGCCGGGTGATCGGCAGCCGGTCCATGCGCGCGGAGATGTCCGCGCCGGCGCGGATGCCGGCGCATACCTGCGGCGTATCGAGCGGGGCGCCGCCCGCGGTGACGGTCTGATGCATGGGTTGTCTCCTGATCCTCTGACGGGCGGCATGCTTCTTCGAGCTGCCTGCCTTGAAAACGGTTATAGGCGAGCGCGATGTGGAGGGGGCGCCGAATTCATGGCGGCGCGCGGCCGGGCCTGCTTCGACGCCGGCCGACTGTTGCCGGACCGGCATCGGCTGCCGCTCATGCGACCGCGCGGCGTTTCAGCCGTGCCAGCACTTCCTGCGTGTGCTCGCCGACGCGCGCGAGCGCCTGGCGCACGCCGGGCCGTCGTCCGCCCATCGTGATCGGCAGCAGCACGACATCGGTCGTGTGGCCGTCGTCGGTCTGCATCGGCACCAGTCCGCCGCTCGCTTTCAGGTGCGGATCGTCGAGCAGTTGTTCGGGACGGACGATCGGCGCATACGGAATGCCGGCCGCTTCGAGTTTCGGCGACAGCTCGGCGGCGCGATGGTCCTTCAGGATCGCGCCGAGCCGATCGAGCAACCGCGGCCGCACGGCGACCCGCTGCGCGTTGGTGGCGAACTCCGGTTCGGCGGCGAGCCCGGGGCACGCGAGCACGTCGCACAGCGTGACGAACTGCCGGTCGCTGACCGCGCCGATGAACAGCTGTTCGCCGTCCGCGAGCGTGAACACGTCGTAGACGCTCCACGCCGACACGCGCGCTGGCATCGGCGGCGGCGGTTCGTGCGTCATCGCGTACTGCTGCATGTGCTGCGCGCACAGAAACACGCAGTTCTCGAACAGCGCACTCTGCACTTCCTGCCCGCGGCCCGTGCGTTCGCGTTCGCGCAGCGCGGCGAGCACGCCGATCGCACCGAACATGCCGCCCATGATGTCGTTGACCGACGTGCCGGCGCGCAGCGGCCGGCCGACCGGCCCCGTCATGTACGACAACCCGCCCATCATCTGCACGACTTCGTCGAGCGCGAGGCGCCGGTCGTACGGGCCGGGCAGGAAGCCCTTGTGCGTCACGTAGACGAGCGCCGGGTAGCGGGCCGACAGCGTGTCGTAGTCGAGGCCGAGCGTCGCCATCAGGCCGGGTCGGAAATTCTCCAGCATCACGTCGCAGGTGCCGATCAGTTCGACCGCGGCCGCCTTTCCTTCGGGCGTATGGAGGTCGAGCACGACGCTCTTCTTGTTGCGGTTGAACGAACGGAAGAAGCCGATGCCGAGGCCGGGCAGGTTGCGCGTCTTGTCTCCGCCGGGCGGCTCGATCTTGATCACTTCGGCGCCGAGATCGGCGAGGATCATCCCGCACGTCGGCCCCATGACCATGTGCGTGAATTCGATGACGCGAATGCCGTCGAGTGGAAGTCGGGTGTCGTGGTTCATGATGGATTCAGACGGTGGTGGTGGCGGCGGCGTGGGTGGCCGGCAGGCCCGCGCGCCACAGCGCGCCGTGCAGCGTTTCGCCGTCCAGCCAGCGCGCGACCTTCGCGCGCAGCGTCAGCAGCGCGGCAATGTCGATGCCGGTTTCGATCCCCATGTCGGCGAGCATGAACGCGAGGTCTTCGCTCGACGCATTGCCGCTCGCGCCGGGCGCATGCGGACAGCCGCCGATGCCGGCGAGCGTCGCGTCGAAGCGGGCGACGCCCGTTTCGAGCGCCGCGTACACATTCGCGAGCGCGAGGCCGCGGGTGTCGTGAAAGTGGCCACACCAGAAGCGCTCGCCCGCGGCGGCGCGCGCCTTGCCGAACAGTTCGCCGACGGCGGCCGGCCCCGCGTAGCCGACCGTATCGGCGAGGCTCACGCGGTCGGCGCCGGCATCGAGCAACGCATGCAGGTAACGCAGCACCGCGGACTGCTCGACGCGGCCCTGGATCGTGCAGCCGAACGCGGTGCCGATGCCGCCTTCGATCAGCGTCTTCGAGCCGGCCGCATCGCGCGCGGCGCGGATGCGCGCCACCTCGGCGACGACTTCGTCGGGTGTCTTGCGCAGGTTCGAGATGCTATGCGCGCGGCTCGCCGAGAGCGGCACCAGCATCAGGTCGGCACCTGCGTCGATCGCGTGTTCCGCGCCCTTGAGGTTCGGCACCAGCACCGACACGCGCAGGCCGGGCAGCGTCTTCGCATACGACACGAGTTCGGCCGTATCGGCCAGTTGCGGGAGCAGGCGCGCCGGCACGAACGATCCGACCTCGATTTCGCGCTGACCGGCCGCGTACGCGTCGCCGATCCACTCGATCTTGTGTTTCGTCGGAAGAATGCGCGGGATGCTTTGCAGCCCGTCGCGCAAGCCGACTTCGCGTATGACTGCATGCTGGGGGAACGACCGCATGTCGCTTGTCTCCGTTGATTTCGCCAGTGTCGATGTACCGGCGTCGTGCTAACTTTAGACATTCCTGATGGACATTAAAGCGGTATTTCGGAACCGTCACGTTTCCGAAATGGAATGTCTGAATGCTTGATTGTCTGGAGACGGCGGATGCGCGACATCGACCTGAAAACGCTGCGGCTGCTGGTGGCCGTGTGCGATCACCGCAACATGGCGCGGGCGGCGGAGGCGGTTCATATCGAGCCGTCGGCGATCAGCAAGCGCATCGCGCAACTCGAAAGCGACCTCGGCGTGCCGCTGCTCACGCGCTCGCGGCGCGGCGTCGAGCCGACGGCCGCGGGCAATGCGTTGCTCGAGCACGCGCGCAGCGTGCTTTTCACGATGGAGCGCATCGCGAGCGATATCGTCGCGTTCGGCGGCGGGCTGAAGGGGCGCGTCAGCATCTGCGCATCGGCGTCGGCGATCGCGGAGGCACTGCTCGACGACATTTCATCGTTCATGCGCGAACCGGCCAACGAGAACATCCGGGTCGACGTGGAAGAGCGGTTGTCGTCCGAACTCGTGCGGCAGTTGCGCGAAGGCGCGGCGAGCGTGGGCGTGTGCTGGGACAACGTCGATCTTCAGGGCCTGCAGCATCGGCCATATCGGCAGGACCGGCTGGCGCTGGCCGTGCATCGCGATCATCCGCTCGCGAACGCGCCGTCGCTGAGCTTCGAGCAGACGCTGGGCTACGAGCACGTCGGCCTGCTGCCGACGACCGCCGTCCACACGCTGCTGCAGCGCGCGGCCGCCGATGCCGGCACGACCGTGTCGTATCGCGTGATCGTGTCGGGTTTCGATGCCGCGTTTCGCGTCGTCGCGGCCGGGCTCGGGATCAGTGTCGTGCCGATGGAAGTGGCCGATACGTATCGGCCGGTGTTCGGCATCAAGGTGATTCCGCTGGTCGATGCGTGGGCGAAGCGCCGGTTCGTCGTCTGCTTCAGGAGCTTCGATGCGCTGCAACCGGCCGCGCAACGGATGGTCGACTATCTGTCGAGCCGGGCCGCGATGCCAGCCGCGTGCGGCTGATACGCAACGCCAACGCGTGCGAACTGCAACCGGCGATCGAGGTCATGCCGGATTCCTTCCGGCTCGTCGTGATGTCAGCCGCCCGTCACCGGCGGGAAAAACGCCACCTCGCTATCCTCCCGCACGACGAATCCCCCCGTCACCATCTCGAGATTCACGGCGGCCCGCACGGGCCGGTCCATCCGCAGTGCTTCCGCGCTGCGCGCGTCGCGTGCGGCCAGCGTGTCGCGCAGCGCGTCGACGGTGAGTTCGCGCGCATCGATCTCGACGATTTCCTCGTCGAGATCGAGTTGCTCGCGAATGCTTGCAAAGTATTTGATCGTCAGTTTCATTGCGTTGTCTTTAGAAGGAGCGGCGGAATCGGAAACACGAAGCGAACGCAATCAGCCCCAGCGCCGCATCGCCTGGTCGTCGTGCGCTTTCGCCTCGACCCAGCCGGATACGCCGTCGTGGCGGATCTCCTTCTTCCAGAACGGTGCGTGGGTCTTCAGGAAGTCCATCAGGAATTCGCACGCGTCGAACGCGGCCCCGCGATGCGCGGCGGCCACCACGACCAGCACGACCGCCTGGCCGAGCGGAATGCGCCCGACACGATGCACGATCCTGATCGTTTCGAGCTGCCAGCGCGCGCTGGCTTCCTCGACGATGCTCCATAGCGCCTGTTCGGTCATCGTCGGATAGTGCTCGACTTCGAGCGCGATCACGTCATCGACGTCGCCTTCGTTGCGCACGACGCCGAGGAAATTCACGACCGCGCCGACATTCGGATTGCGAACGATCGGCGCGAGCTCGGCGCCGGCATCGATCGACGCATACTGCACGCGCACTTCGAAGCCCGCGGCAATCGACGGTGGCGGTTCGGGATGCGGGTCGGTCGCGTTGTCGGGAGCGGGGCTGCCCGCGTGCAACGGATCGTCCGGCAGCCCGGCACGGGATTCGGTGAAGCTCGTCATGACGATTCTCCTGTAGGCGGTGCGTCCTGGGTCGCGCGGCGGCCCGTCAGCCGCCGACCAGCGACATGCGCACGGTCGGATAGCTCTTGCCCGGCGCACGGGCAGGCCGTGCGGCCCGGCGCTCGGAATAGCGGTCGTCGCGGTGCGTCCAGCGATCGCGCACGGCGGCGGCGAGGTCGGCGGTCGACGCTGCGTCGTCGAGCCACGGCCGCAGATCGGTGCCTTGCGTCGCGAACAGGCACGTATAGAGCTGCCCGTCGGCCGACACGCGGGCGCGCGAGCAGGTGCCGCAGAACGGATGTGACACGCTCGCGATGAAGCCGACTTCGCCCGCGCCGTCGATGTGCGCGCAACGGATCGCGGTCGCGTCGTGCCCGGGTTCGCCGACGAGCACGAGCGGATAGTGTTCGTCGATCAGTTCGCGCATCCGCGCGGCCGTCACGACCTTGTCGCCGGACCAGAAGCTCGCGCCGCCGACGTCCATGTATTCGATGAAGCGCACGGCCACGCCGGACTGCCGGAAGTGCCGCACGAGCGGCAGGATCTGGTCGTCGTTCGCGCCGCGCTCGATCACCGCGTTGACCTTGACTGGCGCGAGCCCGGCCGCCTGCGCGGCCTCGATGCCGGCCAGCACGCGCGACACGGGCACGTCGGCGTCGCTCATCCGGCGGAACACCGCGTCGTCGAGCGCGTCGAGGCTGACCGTCACGCGCGACAGGCCCGCGTCGCGCAGCGTGCGCGCCTTCGCGGCCAGCAGCGAGCCGTTGGTCGTCAACGCGATCTCCATGGGTTTGCCGTCGACGGTCGTCAGCGCGGCGAGGCGTTCGATCAGCGCTTCGAGGTTGCGGCGGAGCAGCGGCTCGCCGCCCGTGATGCGGATCTTTTCGACGCCGAGCGACGTGAACGCACGGGCGATCTTTTCGAGTTGCGCGAACGACAGCCGCTCGGACGACGGCATGAACGCATAGTCGGCGCCGAAGCTTTCGCGCGGCATGCAGTAGCCGCAGCGGAAATTGCATTGATCGATCACGGACAGGCGCAGGTCGCGCAGCGGGCGCCCGAGCATGTCGGACGTGCGGGGGAAAGCGCCGGGCGATGCGCCGCCGGAAAGTGCGGCAGCGGCCGGCGCGGCGGAAACGATGGCATTCACGATCGGTTCGTCGGCCTGCAAGAAGTAAGCGGTGGGGCGTCGCCGGTCGGCCGTGCGTGTGCGGATGAGCAGGCGCACGGCGCGTGACGAGCCTCATCGTGAGGATAGTCCGCCGGGTTTTTACGGCAGGGACACAATCGCGCCCGAATTGCAGGAATACAGTTCGCCGGGCGGCCGGCGTGGCCGGCGCGGCGGGGAATGCCGTGAATCGGGCGGGTGAGCGGCGTCGCGCTCATGCGAGCCAGTGCGCGAATTCGTAATACGGTACCGCGTCGCCGCACGCGATGCGCTGCCCGGCCGGCAGCCGGGCCAGCCCGCTCGCCTGCACGAGCGATTGCAGCGTGCCGGCGCCTTGCTGGCGCAGCGTGTCGAGCGCGGGCGTGCCGTCGAGGCCGACGGTGCAGTGCACGCGCACGAAGCGTTCGCGCTGCGCATCCGGTTCGAAGTCGGCGTCGATCGGCAGCGACGGCACGATCGGCACGCGTGCGTGGCGCCCCTGCAGGCGGCGGATCAGCGGCGCGACGAACAGCGCGAACGCGGTCATCGCGGCCCCCGGATTGCCGGGCAGCAACACCACCGGCCGCGTGTCGAGCCGGGCGAGTGCAACCGGCTTGCCCGGCTTCATGCGCACGCCGGCGACGATGAACGACGCGCCGAGCGCGTCCAGCGCGGGGCGCAGCAGATCCTTGTCGCCCACCGATGCGCCACCGACGCAGATCACCAGGTCGCAACCCGCGTGCAGATCGCGCAGCGCGCGATCGACGGCGGCCGCGGTGTCGGCCGCATGCAGGCGCATCGCGACCTCGGCACCGGTTCCCGAGACCAGCGCGGCGAGCATCGGCGCATTGCTGTTGTAAATCTGTTGCGGTGCGCGCGGCTGCCCGCACGCGACGAGCTCGTCGCCGGTCGTCAGGATGCCGACGCGCAGCGCCGGGCGCACGTCGACGCGCGCGAACCCCTGCGCGGCGGCCACGCCGACATGCATCGCGCCCATGCGCACGCCGGCCGGCACGAGCAGGTCGCCAGCGCGCACTTCCTCGCCCTGGCGGCGGATGTGCGAGCCGCTGCGCTGCGGCGCGTCGAACGCGACCCAGCCGTCCTGCTCGCGTGCGTGCTCCTGCATCACGACGGTGTCCGCGCCGGGCGGAATCATGCTGCCGGTGAAGATCCGCGCGGCCGTGCGCGGGGCCAGCGGCGCCGGCGTGTCGCCCGCATAGCAGCGCTGCGCGACGTGCAGCGGCTCGCCGTGCGCGAGATCCGCGTGACGCACGGCGTAGCCGTCCATTGCGCTCTGGTCGGCCGGCGGCTGGTCGAGCACGGCGGTGAGCGGCGCGGCCAGCACGTGGCCGGCGGCTTCCGCGACCGGGAGGGACGTGGTGGCGCCGAGCGGCGCGAACGCACTGGCGAAATGCTGCTGCGCGGTATCGAAATCGGTCAGGGGTTTCATCAGGAGAGCGCCGGATGCGCTTGAGCGAGCGCGGGTTGATCGGGTTGAGCGGGCTGAGCGGCGTCGGGCGACACGTACTCGACGAAGCCGTCGTTGCGGCAGAAGCCGACCAGCCTGACGCCGGCTTCACGGGCGACGTCGATCGCGAGCGAGGTCGGCGCCGAGATCGTCGCGATCATCGGGATGCCGACCCGCGCGGCCTTGCGCACCAGTTCGTAGCTTGCGCGGCTCGACAGGAACACGAAGCCGTCGTGCAGGTCGGCGCGGCGCCGCGCGAGCCGGCCGATCAGCTTGTCGAGCGCGTTGTGGCGGCCGACGTCCTCGAACACGTCGAGCACGTCGCCGTCGCGGTTGCACCATGCGGCCGCATGGATGCCGCCCGTCTCGCGCATCAGCGTCTGGTGGGCCGGCAACGCGCGCGCGGCACGTTCGATCGCCGCCGCGCCGATACCGGCGGCCGTGCCGGCGGCGGCGATGCGCGGCGGGTGCAGGTCGAGCTGCGCGATGCTTTCGATCCCGCAGACGCCGCAGCCGCTGCGGCCGGCCAGCGCGCGCCGGTGCGCCTTCATCGCCATGAACGCCTGCTGCGACACGGTCAGCCGCACTTCGGCGCTGCCGGCCCGGCATTCGCTTTCGATGTCGAAAACGTCCGATGCGCGCTCAACGATGCCTTCGCTCAGCGCGAAGCCGAGGCCGAACACGTCGAGGTCGATCGGGGTCGCCATCATGACCGTGTGCGCAATGTCGTTGAACACGAGTGCAACCGGCGTTTCCTCGACGACGCGGTCGACGGTGTCGCGCGCTTCGCCGGCACGGTGACGCGTCACATGACACGCGGTGCTGCCGGTCGGATCGTCGCGGCGGATGCAGGACTCCATGCGGTTTTCTCCAGGCGGATCGGCCGGCGGGCCGGCCGGGTCGGGCGCGGGCGCCGGACCAGGGGAATCGGGAGGCTGCCGGGCGGGCGCGGCCGAGGGGGCGCGCCGTCGCTTCGGGCAGGCGTTCATGGGATGTTAAGGGGGATGACAGGCGCACCGGAGGCACAGCGCCGCAACGCGGAAAGCAGTACAGCTGACCATCCCGCAGGCACGAAATGTGTTTTCCGTGCACACATCTTCGGCGGCGTAAGCAGCACAGTTTCAACGCACGTTCGAACGATTGCGAGTATCGTTGCAAACGCGATATCGTCATTCACGCTTCGATGCCATGCGAGTGACCGTTTGTCCTCGCATGTGTTGTCGCCAAGCCGTCGCGCGATTTCCTGCTTCGAGCGTACGTCCTCACAACCACGAGCAAATTACGGTCATGGAAATCTTCGATGCGTTCCATCTCGCCCGATTGCAATTCGCATTCACGGTGTCGTTCCACATCGTGTTTCCCGCGATCAGCATCGGTATGGCGAGCTTCCTGGCAGTGCTGGAATGGCGCTACCTCGTCACCGGCGATGCCGCCTACAAATCCATGTTCCAGTTCTGGTCGAAGATCTTCGCGATCGGCTTCGGGATGGGCGTGGTCTCCGGCGTCGTGATGGCGTACGAGTTCGGCACCAACTGGGCCGGCTTCTCGCGCGTCGCGGGCAACATCACCGGCCCGCTCCTCACGTATGAAGTGCTGACGGCGTTCTTCCTCGAAGCCGGCTTCCTCGGCGTGATGCTGTTCGGCTGGCAGCGCGTGAGCCCGCGCGCACACTTCTTCGCGACGCTGATGGTCGCGGTCGGCACGCTGATCTCGACGTTCTGGATCCTCGCGTCGAACAGCTTCATGCAGACGCCGCAGGGCTACAAGATCGAGAACGGCCTCGTCGTGCCGGTCGACTGGTTCAAGGTCGTCTTCAACCCGTCGTTCCCGTACCGCCTCGTGCACATGACGATCGCGGCATTCATCGTCGCGGGCTTCATCGTCGCCGCGTGCGGCGCGTGGCACCTGCTCAAGGGGCGCCGCGACGAGCCGGTGAAGCGCAGCTTCTCGATGGCGCTGTGGATGCTGCTGATCCTCGCGCCGATCCAGATCGTCGTCGGCGATGCGCACGGGCTGAACACGCGCGAATACCAGCCGGCAAAGATCGCGGCGATCGAGGGGCTGTGGGAAACCGAGAAGGGCGGCACCGCGCTGAACCTCGTCGGGCTGCCCGACATGCAGGCCGAAACCACGCGCTATGCGATCCAGGTGCCGCACCTCGGCAGCCTGATCCTCACGCACAGCTGGGACGGCGAGATTCGCGGGCTGAAGGAATTCCCGCCCCAGGACCGCCCGTATTCGCCGATCATCTTCTGGACGTTCCGGATCATGGCCGGCCTCGGGATGCTGATGCTGCTGACCGCCGTGCTCGGGCTGCTGCTGAGAAAGGGCGGGCGCCTGTATGAAACGCGCTGGTTCCAGTGGTTCGTCGTATGCATGGGGCCGTCGGGCATCGTCGCGCTGCTGGCCGGCTGGATCACGACCGAGGTCGGGCGTCAGCCGTGGACCGTGTACGGCGTGCTGCGCACCATCGATTCGGTCGCGCCGCTGAGCGCGCAGCAGGTCGGCGTGTCGCTGCTGGTCTTCGTGGTCGTGTACTTCCTGGTATTCGGAACGGGGATCTACTACATGATGAAACTGATGAAGCACGGGCCGGCAGCCCAGGCCGGCTACATCGAGCTGCACCGGCATCCGGGGCTGCGCAAGAGCGCGCTGTCCACGCCGCTGAACGTCACCGAGGCGGAGTAACCATGCACATCGATCTTCCTGTCATTTGGGCCGCGATCATCGGCCTCGGCGTATTCATCTACGTGATGCTGGACGGCTTCGATCTCGGCATCGGCCTGCTGTTTCCGTTCTTCGATGCGAAGGCCGAGCGCCAGGTGATGCTCGACACCGTCGCGCCGGTGTGGGACGGCAACGAAACGTTCCTGGTGCTCGGCGGCGCGGGGCTCTACGGCGCGTTCCCGGTCGTGTATTCGACGCTGCTGCCGGCGAACTACCTGCCGCTGGTGCTGATGCTGGTCGGGCTGATCTTCCGCGGCGCGGCGTTCGAGCTGCGCGCGAAGGCCACCCGTACGCAGCACATGTGGGATCTCGCGTTCATCGGCGGCTCGGCGCTGGCCGCGTTCTGCCAGGGGATCGTGCTCGGTTCGCTGCTGCAGGGCATCAAGATCGAGAACAACCAGTTCGCGGGCGGCCCGTTCGACTGGCTGTCGCCGTTCAGCCTGCTGTGCGGGATCGGCGTGCTCGTCACGTATGCGACGCTCGGCTGCGGCTGGCTGATCCTGAAGGTCGACGGCGAACTGCAGCGCAAGATGCGCCTCCTGATGAAGCCGCTCGCGGGCGTGCTGCTCGCCGTGATGGGCGTGGTCAGCCTGTGGACCGTGATCGGGCTGCCGGCCGTCGCGCATCGCTGGTTCGGCAGCGGCAACCTCGGCTGGTTCCTGCCGGTGCCGGTGCTCGTCGTCGCGTGCGTGTGGGGCATCTTCCACACGGTGAAACGCGAGCACGAGGCCACGCCATTCCTGCTGACGCTCGCGCTCGTGTTCCTCGGCTACACGGGGCTCGTGATCAGTATCTGGCCGAACATCGTGCCGCCGTCGCTGTCGATCTGGGACGCGTCGTCGAGCCACTCGAGCCAGCTGTTCGCGCTCGTCGGCACCGTGATCGTGCTGCCGATCATCCTCGTATACAACGCGATGCAGTACCGCGTGTTCCGCGGCAAGGTGCGCGAGGGCGATATCGGTTATCACTGAGCGGCTATCACTGAACGCCGCATGATGTGACGGGCGTGGCGGGCGCGGGCGTATCATCACGCGCAGCGCGTGGCCCGGCCCGGCCCTCACCCGACAGCGGCCCGCCACGCGCGGGCCGTTGCGCATCGGGCGCCGGCGCGCGTTTGATGCATTCCCTGCAGTCGAGAAAACACCATGATCGTCCGACCACAACAAAACTGGCTCAGGATGCTGTTCGTCTGGAACGGCTCCGTGCTGCAATCGATCATTCCGCAGCTCGTGTTCATGGCGGTCGTCAGCACGCTGGCGGTCTTCACGAACGGGCGCATCTTCGGCGAGAAGATTCCCCTCAACACCGCGCCGTTCACGCTGTTCGGGCTCGCGCTCGCGATCTTTCTCGGGTTTCGCAACAGCGCGAGCTTCGAGCGCTTCAAGGAGGCGCGGCATCTGTGGGGCAACCTGCTGATCGCGGCGCGTACGCTGACGTCGCAGTTCAATCGCTACCTGCCCGACAGCGTGAGCGACGCCGAGCGCCACCGGCTCGCCGACCTGCTGATCGCGCTCACTTATGCGCTCAAGCATCAGCTTCGTCATACCGATCCGACCGCGGACCTGCAGCGCATTCTCGGTGCGGAACGCACGGCCGAGCTGGGCGGCAAATGCTTCAAGCCCGTCGCGATCCTCGACGAGTTGCGCGGCAGCATCGTCCGCGCGCTGGGCCGTGCGCCTGGCAGCGACGCGACCTGCTGGATGTTCGAGACGCAGCTCGACGAGGTCGGCAAATCGGTCGGTGGTTGCGAACGCATCCTGTCGACGCCGATCCCGTTCTCGTACAGCGTGCTGCTGCATCGCACCGTGTACGCCTATTGCGTGCTGCTGCCGTTCGGCCTCGTCGATTCGACGGAGTTCTTCACGCCGCTGATCTGCGTGTTCATCTCGTACACGCTGATCGCGCTCGAAGCGATCGCGAGCGAGGTGGCCGAGCCGTTCGGCCTCGCGCCGAATGCGCTGGCGCTCGACGCGATGACGCGCACGATCGAGCGGTCGGTGCTCGAACTGGGCGACCGCCCGCTGCCGGAGGAATTCGTGCCGGCGTCGACGTACCAGATCACGTAAGCAAGGGCGCGCAAGCGCGAAAGGGGTGCATCGCGTCGGGCGCTAGAATGGCGCTTGCCTGCTCTTCGGACCTGACGCGATGACCCTCGTCGACACCTATCTCGGCGGCCTGCGCGCCGCGCTTCCCGACACCGACAACGCGGCGCTTGCCGCGGCAACGGGCGCGACGCCCGCGCAGCTCGACGCGTTGCGCGCCGCGTATCCGCAGTGCCCGGCCAGCCTGCTCGAATTGCTCGGCAAGCTCGACGGGACCTACTGGCGCGACTACGGCGGCACGACGGTCCACGTGCGGGTGCTGGGCTCCGACGTCTACGAATACCCGTACTACCTGCTGTCGGCCGGGCAGATGCTCGAGGAAGCGACGAAGTACGCCGACAGCATCGCGCAGATCTATGGCGACGATGCAAACGACGACGGCGAACTCGTCGACCCGCGCATCGACATCGCGCTGCCGATGAACCGGCGGCTGTGCTTCTCGCACTGCATGAACAACGGCGGCACGTCCCAGCTCTACATCGATTTCGAGCCGGCGCCGGGCGGCAAGGTCGGGCAGGTCGTGCGTTTCCTGCACGATCCCGACAGCTACGCGGTGATCGCCGACGACTTCGACGGCTACCTGCGCAAGCTGATCGACGACGGTTATGCGTTTGTCATCGATTTCGACGAAGAATAGGGGCGGGGCGGTGGCTGCCGCGACAGGAGAGATTGACATGCGAATCTACGTGACGAGTATCTTCGTCGACGACCAGGACGAGGCGTTGACGTTCTATACCGACAAGCTCGGGTTCAAGCTGAAGAACAACGTGCCGGTGGGCGAGTACCGCTGGCTGACGGTGGTGTCGAAAGACCAGCCGGACGGCACCGAGCTGCTGCTCGAGCCGAGCAATCATCGCGCGGTCGGGCCTTACAAGCAGGCGCTGTACGAGGACGGCATTCCGGCGGCATCGTTCCAGGTCGACGATCTCGATGCGGAGTTCGCGCGGCTCAGGGATCTCGGTGTGCGCTTCACGCTGGAACCGATGGACGCGGGGCCCGTGCGCGTCGCGATCATCGACGATACGTGCGGGAACCTGATTCAACTGATGCAAATGACGTGACGCAATGCGCCGGTCGCGGGGTGCTCAACGCACCGCGACCGGCGGCGCATCATGCATCCAGCTGCGCCCGTCGGCGTGACCGACATCGCCCGTGACGGTGCCGCGTGTTCACGTATCGCCCACGGACGGTAGGGGGACTTCCATGAAAAATGCCGTGCTCGGGTAGACTCGTGTGCCCTTCGACGGAGGAGATGCGATGCAATTGCTTGACCACGTTTCAATCAGCGTGCCGGATATCGACCTGGCGCGCCCGTTCTACGATGCCATCATGGCCGCGCTGGGCGCAGCCAAGGTCTATGACCGGCCGACCGCGCTCGGCTACGGCGAACGCTGCAGTGCGAACGACACCGCATCGACGTTTCTGGCGGTCTATCTGGATCCCGCTGAAATCGGCGCGAGCAAGCGGCACTGGTGTTTCAAGGCCGCGAGCCGCGAGCAGGTGGAGGCGTTTTTCGAAGCCGGCCTGGCGACGGGCGGGCAGTCCGACGGCGAGCCCGGCTTGCGGCCGCAGTACCACGGCGATTACTACGGCGCGTTTCTCGTCGACCCGGCCGGCAATCGGGTCGAGGCGGTGTGCCACGTGTCCGTGCCGGTGCATGCATCGTGATGAAGGTGCGGTTCACTCGACGCTCGCTCGCGCGCGTGACGCGGTGAACGCCACGCGCCGGCCCGATACCGGCCGGCGCGCCATGCGCGTTCGCGCGCACGCTGCCTGCGTCGCTCAATCGAAGTAGTTCAGCCCCATCGCGCCCTTCACCTCGGCGAGCGTCGCGCCGGCCACGTCCCGTGCGTGCGTCGTGCCGCGCTTCAGGATCGCCATCACCTCGGCCTTGTCGGCCTCGAATTCGCGACGGCGCGCGCGGATCGGCTCGATCAACGCCTGCAGCCGCTCGTTCAGCACGCGCTTGACGACGCTGTCGCCGAGTCCGCCGCGACGGTAGTGCGCCTTCAACTCGTCGACCTTCTGCACGTCGGGCTCGAACGCATCGAGGAACGTGAACACGACGTTGCCCTCGACCTGGCCGGGATCGCTCACGCGCAAGTGGTTCGGGTCCGTGTACATGTCCTTCACGGCCTGCGTGATCTCGTCCGGTGTCGAGCCGAGCGTGATCGCGTTGCCGAGCGACTTGCTCATCTTCGCCTTGCCGTCGATCCCCGGCAGCCGCGTGACCGCCGACAGCACGGCCTCGCATTCGACCAGCACCGGCTGCTCGACGGTCGCGTTGAAGCGGCGCACGAGTTCGTTGGTCTGCTCGATCATCGGCAGTTGATCGTCGCCGACCGGCACGTGCGTCGCCTTGAACGCGGTGATGTCGGCCGCCTGGCTCACCGGGTAGGTCAGGAAGCCGGCCGGGATGTCACGCTCGAAACCGCGCAGGCGAATCTCTTCCTTGATGGTCGGATTGCGTTCGAGGCGCGCGACCGTGACGAGGTTCAGCAGGTATTGCGACAGTTCGGCGAGCTCGGGCACCTGCGACTGCACGACGATCGTCGAGATCGCCGGATCGATGCCGACCGCGAGATAGTCGAGCGCGACTTCGATCACGTTCTCGGTGACGCGCTGGCGGCGGCCCATGTTGTCGGTCAGCGCCTGCGTGTCGGCGAGCAGCAGGAACTGCTTCGCTTCGTGCTGCATCTGCACGCGGGCGCGCAGCGAGCCGATGTAGTGGCCGAGGTGCAGCGGGCCGGTCGTGCGGTCGCCGGTGAGGATGGTCGGTCGGGTCTGGGTCATGTTGGTCGTTGCTCCGGGTTATCGAAGCCGCCAGCCATGGTGTCTGCGCAGAAACGCAAATGCCGCCATCGCTGGCGGCATCACGTTTGGGACATGCAAAAGGAAACGGGCCGCCTGGGTCAGGCGCGCCACCAGCAATGCACGTTCGGCGAGGCAGGTCGGGTTTCCATTGCGTGAGTATAGCGTAGTGCGGGGAGGGGGTGCCGCGTCAGCGGATGACCGACTCCATCGCGAGGTACGCGGTTTCGGCCGACGGCCACAGCAGGTACAGCAGGCCGGCCATCAGCAGCAGTGCGCCGGCGCGCGCCAGCGACGTGCGGTCTTTCTCGCGCGGAGGGCGGGTGGACGGATTCGACTTCTTCATGCTTGCTGGCGCACGAGGCGCCACTCCAACGGTTGCTGCAACGGGTCGCGCGGGGCGACGCCGGGGTGTTGCGGGTTTCACGGGGGCTGGGGTGCGGTTCAGTGCACCGATGCGCGAGGGCGGGGTGAGCCGGCCGCGCGGCATCAAAAAAAGGGACGGTTGAATGTCCGGCTGCCGTCGATACCGAGGCGACGTGCATCCTACCAAATCATCGGCACGGGCACAGTCAAGAATTATCGGGGACGGGTGTGGCGTGATCCCGACAATGTCATTCACGCACGGCGCCCGATTTCACGGACGCGTCTCCCGGTTCGTCCCTGCAGCGGTCCTGCCGAACTTTCCGGCGAGGCCGTCGCACGTCCATTTCCGGGAGAACACCATGCAATATCCATTGCCGCCTACCGGCCGGCGCGCCTCGGCGCCGCGTCCGTCCGCCCCCCGACCGCACGCATCGGCGCCGCGGGCGGACATCGAGGAGAGGTAAGCCATGAGCCACGACGCACTCGACCCGCTGCTGCGGCAGTTCGCGGAGAAGCGATTGGGGCGGCCCCTCGCGCCGGCCGAAGAACAGGTGCTGCTGGAGCAACTGCCGAGCAGGAACGGGAACCCGCCAGCGCCGGGCACCGGCACGGCCGTGCCGGCGCCTGCCGCGAACCGGCCGTTGCCGCAGTTGAAAACCCGGCAGGAGGCACGCGAACAGGTCAAGCATTTCCTGCAGCTCAACCAGCAGAAGGCGTACGAGAAGATGCGCGGCATCCTGCAGACGATCGACGCGCAGAACGAGACGACCCTCGGCATGCTGGCGTCGGAACAGCGGAAAGTGTCGGGCGTACTCGACGCGCACGAGCCGCCGGGCGACGCGCAGGCATCCGGCGCGGCCGAGATCCAGGACAGTACCCGCGAGGCGCTGGCGATGATCGGCGAACAGTTGACGGGCCTGATCCGGCAGGAAATCGACGCATGCTTTCGGCAATACGTCGATGCGCTCGCCGAACGGCTCATCGCCCGGCTCGACGCGATGGAGGCGCGGTCGCGAAATGCCGACGCCGCGCCGGTCGAATCGTTCGAACCGACGACTGTCGTCGCCACCGCCGTTCACGATCCCTCCGGCCACGCGTCCATGGAGTAGCACGCGGGGGATTCGGCAGAAAGCAAAACCGGCCGGCCCCCGATGTGCGATCTCTCAACTACGTGAACCAAGGAGCAACAAATGACTGATACGTGCCAAGTGTGCCAGGTCAATCCCGCGATTACCGATGCGGTCACACAGGTCAACGTCAAGGTGGTCGCGGAAGCGCCGGCAATGGCGATGGGCTCGCTGTACCAGGCCCAGAGCCATTCGCTCAGCATCCTGTTCGAGAACGCGGTGCAGCAGCAGTCGCAGGCCGCGATCCAGTCGCAGACGTCGACGAACGTGGGGACGATGCAGCTCTATACGATCGGGCCGGAAAGCGCGGGCGCGGCCGCCACGGAAATCGGCGCGAACGGGATCATCTCCATTCTGGCCGACGTGATCGCGATCGGGAAGGCAGTCAAGGGCTGACGCGCCATCGCAACGCCGTGGTCGAGCAGCGGCGCAAGCGGCGCGAGCCGCCGATGCCGCCGCCGCGCCACGGAGCCGCAGCATGGCCGCCGGCGCCTGGACAGCGGTGCCGCGCGGTGTTCCGGAGTAACCGACAGAACGGGCAGAGCCGATTCGATGCGGTGCCTGTTCGAGAACCTGGAGAAATATGATGGCAACTGACACAACCGACCCGACGGACCCGAAGGACCCGAAGGACCCGAAAGATCCCTGCAACTGCAAGACGTGCGCGGTGAACGCCGCGATCACCGACGCGGTCACGCAGACCAACGTCAAGGTGGTCGGCGAAGCGCCGGCGATGGCGACGGGCTCGTTGTACCAGGCCCAGAGCCATTCGCTCAGCGTGCTGTTCGAGAACGCGGTGCAGCAGCAGTCGCAGTCGGCGGTACAGCTGCCGACCTCGACGAACGTGGGCACGATGCAGCTGTACACGCTCGGGCCGGCGAGTGCGGGCGCCGCCGCGACGGAAATCGGCTCGAACGGCGTGCTGTCCGTGCTGGCCGACGTCCTCGCGATCGGCAAGGCGCTCGCCTGACGCGCAGCCTGGCGTCGACGCCGGGCGGCGGCCCCGATCGGTGGCTGCCGCCCGGCGCCCGATGCCGTGCCGGCGTTCGCGACGTATCGACGGCCCCATGCGGCGCGCGTCGCCGGCCGACCCTTTCATGCTTTCGCCGTGACTGCACCGCAGCGGCGAGCCAACCAGGAGCAACGACATGCCGGAACAGGTTTCCGCCGCGGTGACCGATGCGGTCACGCAAGCCAACGTCAAGGTGGTGGGCGAGGCGCCCGCCGTGGCCTTGGGCACGCTCATGCAATCGAACAGCCATGCATCTGCGATCCTGCTGCACAACGCGGTGCAGATGCAGGCGAACCAGGCGATGTCCAATCTCGCCGCGACGACCGTCGGCGTCATGCAGCTCTATGCCGGCTCGCCGGCCGCCGCCGCCGGCGCCGCGCGGTCGGCGAACGACAGCTTTGCATCGCAGCTGGCCGCCGTCGCGCAGTTGATGAACGCGATCGGCCACTGGCGCGGCTGATTCTCTCCGCGCGCCGCCCGACGCGGCGCCCGCGATTCCCTCGCGCCGCGGCACCGCACGATGCGCGTGCGTGCCCGGCCGTCAATTGGCGTCGACGATGGTCCGGAGCTGCTCCGGCTTCTTGATCGTCACGCCGTGTTCGTGAAGCCGGATCAGCCCGTCGCGCTGCATCTTCTGCAGGCTGCTGTTCAGTCGCGGCCGGCTGACGTTGAGCATCGCTGCGAGCACGCTCTGGTTCTCCGGCAGCGGCACCTCGAGATCATTCCCTTGCATGCGGTTCAGCAGATGGCGCGCGAGCCTGGCATCGAGCCGGTACAGGCATGCCGACTCGACGAAGTCGCTCAGCTGGTGGATATGCCGGCACAGCTGCTCGTGGATGCGCCCCATGAATTCCGGGTTGGCCAGCAGCGGTGCGAAGTACTGGCGATGCAGCAGCGAAATGCGGCAGTCGGCGCTCAACTGGGCGGTGAAGGGGCGCCGGTGCGCGCGAATCAGCGTGTTCTCGCCGATGAGCTCGCCCGGCATCGAGTGGCCGAGAATGATCTCGCGCCCCCCGGGTTCGTGCAGCGTCTTGTAGACGTGTCCGCGGTGCACGAAGGCGACGAAGTCTCCCGGATCACCCTTGAAGAACAACAGGCGATTGCCGTGTTCGGGCCACGGTGTGACATGCCGCTCGATATGCGCGATCAGGCTTTCCGGGAGGTCGGTGAGTATCGGTATATTGCGCAGCGTTTGAGCATTAGCAAGGGCAGGCATGTTTTCCGCGCGAGGTTGTTTGACGATACGGCCACCTAGCGAAAAACGCTGCCTTCGGCATGACGTGAAAAATGAATGATGAAAGGTTCGAGATAATCGGCAAGCAATCCGGACAGGGCGGTATTTTGGCGGTAACGGCGCCTGGTCGATCGACATGGGGAGCTGCGTGCGGGCGCATGAATCCTTCGCGGCGGCCGTCGTTCTGTTTCATCGCAATGCCGTTATTCAGGCCCGGCGACGCACCTGAAACAACGGATCGGGCCATGCCGGAGAATTGAAATTTCCGTTCATAATAATCAAGAAAATTTACCGAACCCGATTATCGTTATAACGGTGTTACACGGGTAACAGCGCCCTTCGCGGTGTCGAATCGATTCTGTGTTTTCCATAAAAACGGGAAGGCACGGGATGACAACCTCGAACCAGCACGCTGCGCCGACGCCCGAGTCTCCGGCGCAGCAACTCGATCGCACGTGGCGGGAAATGCAGGGGAAATTGCGGCGCCGTGCTCGCCTGTTGTGCAAGGGCGATATTCACCGCGCCGACGAACTGCTTTCCGATACCGCACTCAAGGTCCACATTTACCTGCAGCGCTCGCCCGAGCGCGTTCAGAACCTGGCCGGCTTTCTCTTTCTGGTGCTGAACCACGCATTCCTCGATGGCGCACGGCGCCGGCTGCGCGAAAGCGGCATGCTCGAATTCGACCCGGGCTGGGACGACGATCACACCGTCGAGCTGGCCGGCCACGCGCCGTCGGTGGAGCAGCAAATGCTGTTTCGACAGCAGTTGCTGCGCCTCCAGCAGGCGCTGTCCACGCTGCCCCCTCAGCAGCAGATGCTGTTCACGCTCAAGTTCGAGGAGGACCGGCCCTATCTGCACATCGCGGCGACACTCGGGATCAACGAGCCGCTTGCCCGGAAGCGGGTCGAGTTGCTGCGCAAGAAGTTGCGCGAGGAACTCGCGTGAACGCGTTCACGAACGCGGGCGCGCAGCGTTCCTAACGGCATGTGCGGCGTCGCTGGCCTGCCGGCCCGTCCGTTCCTTCAATCGCATGCCGGAGCCGGGTTCCGAGGAGGCCTCGTGGCAGACAAAGTCAATGAGCAGATTACCGACGCGGTGACGCAGACCAACGTCAACGTCGTCGCGGGATCCCCGGCCCAGGCGCTGGGCACGCTTTACCAGATGTTCAGCCAGGCCGTCGGCATCTCGGCGCAGAACATGACGCAGCAGCAGGCCGCGCTGAACCAGATTTCGAACGCCGTCGTGTCGAAGGCGGTGGCCATGATCCTGTCCGTCGAAGCATCGCCGAAGGGCGGATCGGGCGGTGGGTCCGGCGGCATGCCGCAGGTTCCGGCGGCCGGGCCGCAGACGGGCCCCACGCATTAGGATGCGATGACTCTCGGGATACCTGAATCATGAACATGAAAGGTCTTTTGGGCGGACGCGGTGACGGCACGGCGCAGACGCCGGACGATGTCGCGGACACCGCAGCCGAAGCCGAAGCCACGACGCCGGCCGATGTCGCGCCGCACGCCGCGACACCGAAAGCCGGCGCGCGCGCGTGGCCGGTGAACCGGCTGCGCCGCTTGACCGATGCACTGAAGGCACCGGACCAGGTCGCGAATCCGGCCGGGTCCGGCGGCTCGGCGCTGCAGACCGTGCAGGCGATCAACGCGGAGGCGGCGTCCTATGCGACGACGCAGATTGCCGTCGGCCCGAACATGATGATCACGCAGGCGGGCGGCATGGTCGCGCAGGCGGCGGCGAACTACTTCGAGGCGACGACGTCGCTGGCGATCGCGGGCAAGAGCGTGCTGATGAAGGACCTGGCGCAGAAGACCGTCGACGAGAACGTGCGCGGCATGGCGATGGATGCGGTGGGCCTGCTGTTGACCGATCTGTTCGTGGCGACCGCGGCGATCGTCGCGGGTGCCGCGGAAGCGATCGAAGGGGAGGCCGCCAGTGTCGCACTCGACAGGATCGACGAAAGCCTGCAGAAGTACCAGGCGCTGCTGGACAAGAAGGGCGCGTAGGGTGCGCCGACGATGCAGCCGCGGGCTGCGCTTGCAGCGTCGACGACGACCACCGCCGGCTCGCAAGGGCAGGCATTGAATCGATGCAGGCGTGATCGTCCGCGTGGCGTGGAGGATCGCGCCGAGGCGGAACGTCGTGAGCCATTGCTTTGCGCACGCCCACCGACGCAGCATCAATCGACACGACCCGCCGGGCCGTCAGGCTCGATGCGGGATGTGAGCGGCGGGACCGACACACGTTCGCTTTCCCGGACACGTCGCGGCCCGCTACCGGCAGTCCTGTCAGTCAAGTGAGGAACCCATGTCCTACATCATTCACAACGTACACGGTCCCGCGCCGCTCGCGGTTGGCGAGCGCACCTGGGGCGATGCGACGGAAATCGATTTCGGTGCGATGACGAGCTGCATCGCGCTCGTCGAGCAGGCACCGGCTCAGCCCACGCAGGTGCGCGGCATCCACCTGTCGATCGTCAGCGCCGACGGCACGCGGGTCTACGATCCGGCGGCGAACGTGGCCGGCCAGGTCGAGACGATCATGCAGCAGAGCGGCGATCTGCGTGCATGCCTCGGCCGCATCGACCTCTGGCAAGCCAGCCAGACGCAAGAACTGCAGGATTTCTTCGTCGGGTTGATGCAGAGCCTCGACATGCTCAATTGGGTGCAGGTGCCGGACGGCAACCTGCGGGTGCGGATCCACGGTGGCGTGATGCAGTATCAGCACGGCAACGGGGCATGGACCAACGTGTAGCCGGCACGATTCGTTGAAGCCGGTGCCCGCTGTGCGGGCGGGCGCCGGGTCGAACGGCTGGGATGCCACCCGCTCGGGATCTCGTCGTTCAGATGTCGCGATGCAGTCTTCCTTGCCCTCCGCGAGTTTTCACCGGTTCCCGCGACGTGGACCGCATTCACCGGAGACGTGGGTTTGCAGCACCGTCACGCAGCTCGACTCACGACGCTCTCCCGGCCAGAAACGATTACATCCGGCAAGGACCTGCCGACGATCGTAAGGTAGCCGTCGGCCGATTGCATTAATAAACTCCGCTGCGCACATGTGATTATCTGGCGCCGGTTTTTACGATATCGTCGCAAATGCGCAAGATTATTCATGAAAATAAAACGAGCCAATGGCTGCTTCCGCATTCGCATTTTTTTAATAATTCAGGCTGCCTTGTCCTTGCTAAAAACAGTGGCATCTGCTTTATTTACTCATACCAAATCAGGATAAAACGCTACGGGGTATCTCGGCCACTTCGCCAGGCATGCGTGCCTGGCGAATCGGCATCGATTCACCACGGCATCCCTACGATCTGAAGGCGCAGCCCCTTGTCAGGGGCCGTGCTGTGCCTGTTGCGCGTGTCCACGCCACCCATGGAGGCGATCCGGTGACCACGCGGGCCCGCCTATGGTCCGCCGGTTAATGCTTTCAAAATGCCAAACGCTATTTAAATAAAACGAATTCAATTGAACGCGAGTTTGAGTGATTTATGAATTACCTGCTTACGTTCAAAACCTGGCGGTCAAACCGTAACGCTATCCACGAAGGGGACTGGGCACATCATGAATAACGCACCTGGGGTCAGAGTTCGTCCGTCGATCGAATCGTTGCAAGCCGAATATCGGAAAGGCAACAAAAAGCCGCTGGAAGACGTGATGCGCGCGTGGAAAGGCATCAAGGCGTTGCCGCCCGACGATCCGAACTCGTTCTTCATGATCGGCGGCTTCCACGGCGAGCCGTTCCGCGGCGCCGGCTGGGGTTCGGCGTCTTACTGGGGCGGTTACTGCAACCACGGCAACGTGCTGTTCCCCACCTGGCACCGCGCTTACCTGCTGCGGCTGGAACAGGCGCTGCAGAGCATCCCCGGTTGCGAGGAGGTGATGCTGCCGTTCTGGGACGAAACCAGCGAAGAGTCGCTGACGAAAGGCATTCCGTGGGCGCTGACCGACCCGCATTTCGAGCTCGACGGCGAAAAGATTCCGAACCCGCTGGCGTCCTTCGCGTTCAACCGGGCGATCACCGACAACATCAACGGCGACAATCCGAACTACAGCAAGCCGCTGCCCTACGTCACGGTTCGCTACCCGTTGTCGGGGCTCGTGGGGACCGACAAGGACCGGGCCGCCACCGAGAAGCACAACGCCAAGTTCCCCCACGCCAAGGAGAACGTCGTCATTCTGAACCGCAACATCGTGGACTGGCTCACGTCGTACATCGTCGTGAAGGGCGACGTGGTGCCGACCAACGTGAAGAGCAAGTTCGAGCAGTGCCTGGATGCGCCGAACTACACGGTGTTTTCCAACACGTCGTCCGCGGCCCAGTGGAACGAGAATCTTCCGGACGGCGCGATTCCCGTGGTCCCGCTCGAGTCGCCGCACAACGACATTCACCTTGCCGTCGGCGGGTTCGACGTGCCGCACGGCCCGAACAAGGGCGATTTCTCGCCGATTCCCGGTGCCAACGGCGACATGGGCGAAAACGACACGGCGGGCCTCGACCCGATCTTCTATTTCCACCACTGCTTCATCGATCGCGTGTTCTGGCTGTGGCAGAAGCGGCATGGCTTCACGCAGCACCTCGACGTCATCGCCGAGTATCCGGGCACCAACTCCGTCGATGCGCAGGGGCCGACGCCGGGCATCGTCCCCAACTCGTGGCTCACGCTCGACACGCCGCTCGATCCGTTCAAGAAGAGCGAGAACGGCAAGGAGCGCGCCTACACGTCGCTCGACTGCATCAACATCGAGGAACAGCTCGGCTACACGTACGGCCCCGGTTCGCTGGAAGACCTGCCGAAACGCTCGCTCGCGGCGTCGACCGTGCCGGCCGGCAACAGCAGCAAGGTCGTGCGCGTCTCCGGGCTGAATCGTGCGCCGATTGCCGGGTCGTTCCTCGTGTCCGCGTACATCAACGTGGACGGCCAACGGCAACTGCTCGGTTCGGAGGCCGTGCTGAGCCGCTGGAGCGTGCAGTCCTGCGCGAACTGCCAGACGCACCTCGAAGTGAAGGCGTTCTTCCCGCTCAATCACTTCGCCGAAAGCGCGGTGCAGGATGCGCAGTACGACGTCGAAATCCATACGCGCGAGGGCGTACGCCTTCAGACGCAACCCGCGTCACCGCCCGCTTCGCAAGCCGCCGCCGGCGCGGCGCCGCAACCCGTACGGAAACTGTTCCGGCTCGAGGTCCGGTAGCGGCGGCGCGTGACGAACCGGCGCCGTTGCCCGGCGCCGGTTCACCTCGGGACTTCGACAACGCGGACATGACGGGGAGACGCGGGCATGAGCTACACACCCGAAACCGGCAGCCTGGTGGGGCTGTGGACCTATCGCAGTTTCCTGAACGATCCCGACCCGGCCACCGCATTCAACGACCTTGAATTCGGCCTCGGCACGATCGAGATCGCGCACGCGCCGGCGGGCATTTTCAAGGGGCGCATTTTCGGACCGGGGTGGGAGCTGCAGCTCAACGGCTGGATTACCTACGGGAATCCGGGCACGGTGCGATTCCAGGGGCGCGGCGTGGTCAGCGGCGAGGAATGGGTCTACGACTATGTCGGGTACGTGAGCGCGCCCTGGCCCAACGGCATCGATCAGCGCCCGGCGCTGACCGGTTCGATCGTCCGAACGGTGCCGCATGCGAGCGGCAACGGCGGCGTCGCCCCGGCCGGGGTGGTGTGCTCGTGGTACGCGGTCATGAGAGATCCCGCCTGAACCATCATGACTACGCCGACTGCACCGCCGGCTGACCCGGCCAGGCGTCCGGCGACGGTGATGGACGCGATTCGCGCATGCGTCGGGATCGGGCCTGCGCGAACGGCTGTTATTTCGCGATCCGAACGGGTGGGCGGCGCGATGGCATTCGCACTCCTCGGCTACCTGGCTTGCGACTTGCCGACCCGGCTGCACGGTGCCCCTTCCAGCTGGATATGGAACGGCGTCGGCGCAATGGTTTGCGGCATCGCCGGCTATTCGATGAAAGGCGGAGCGTCCGGCGGGTGCGCGCGCAGGGCGATGCTCCAGTGCATGGCGGCCATCTGCGCGGGATTGACGCTCGATGCGATACGGTCGCCCGTCGAAGCCATTCTCGACATCTGCGGTGGAACGCTCGATGCCGGCGCGATGTGGAACACGCTCGTGCTGCATCTCCAATGGTTCCCGATGTCGATGCTGGCCATGCTGGCGCTGTTGATCCGGCGCGAGGCCGATCGCAAGGACCGGCGCCGAAGCGGCACGGTACGCGCGCTGGTTCGGGCTCCGGCTCGGGTCGCGCTTGAATTTGCGGCGATGTTGCTCGTCATGGCGCTCGGCATGACCGCGATCAGGGCATCGGCGTTCGCTGCCGGGCTGCGTTGGGATACGAGCGGCGTGGCAGTGTCGATGATCGCCAGCATGCTGGCGTTCTACGCATTGAGCGATCGGGCGGCGCGCGCAGGGCGGGCGTTGAATGGTCGATTACGAAATAAAAACAGCCATATTACTTAGGATGACAAAAAAGCAGGAGATTGTATTCGACGAAACATGATCGTGGCGTGAGTCGATTGCAATAACGAGACCACGCGTTCGGCGACAAGCGAATGGCGCGCAACGGTATCGGCCGGTATGCGCGTGGCGACTGCTTGCCCGCGAATCGCCGCGTTGGACGTCGGGTCGTGCGCGCAGTGGCGTTCGCGCCGGCGCCGGGCAACGAGCATGCACCGGCAGCGAGTACACGGCTACTTTCGATGTGACGGCGTGGAAGGTCGCAGGGATGCAGTTGATCAGGCGATCATGCAACTGAGCAATTGCAAAAATGGCGCGGCCATCTCTTGTCAGACGAGGCCGCGTTCAAGCTGATCTGGAAAAGTGTACTGGCGCGGTTTCCGCTCATTTACCGGAGCGCTTTGGCATCCGAATCCGGGTTTTAACCCGCGTCACACGGAAGTTGCGCGTACGCCAGGAGGCGGTCGTCACTATTCACGATGCTCGCCCTCATGCTCGTGCTCATGCTCGCGCCACGGATCACGATCGCGCGGATGACGATGCCTCCACTCGTCGCGCTCCCAGTAGCGATGGCCGTCCCAGTAGCGGTCTCCGTGCACGCCGATCTCGACCGATACACCGGCCCCCGGGGCGGGCGCTCGCTCTTCGACCCTCGGTGGCGGTGCGCCGTAGCCTTGCGCGAAGGCCGTGCTGGTCGCGGCGAGTGCGCCGCCTGCCACGAGGGTCGCCAGAATTCGACGCGTTGCAATTGTCAGGGGTTTCATCGAGCCGTCCTCCATTGAATGCCGACCACGACTGACGCGCATGATTCGTTCCCGTATGGCGCGGCAGATGCCCCCCGCTCACCATTTCGACCCTGCCGCCGCGTCACCTCGCGGCCGGTGCCGACCCGGTGTCGGACCGCATGATGTCTCCATCTGGAGGCGTCACTGATCCCCCAGCTTTTTTCTCGTCAACAACGACAAAAAACATCATTTCGCCCACGCCTGGCTGTCAGCAGAATGTCTCCATTCCCACTCGCGCGACGACACGGGCATACGAGCCTCGCAGCGAGCCGCACCTCAAGGAGACAGCCGTGGCAGTCGAAACAACCTCAATCGATACGCTCATCGTCGGCGCCGGCCAGGCCGGCGTGGCCATGAGCGAGCACCTGGGCAAGCTGGGCGTACCGCATCTCGTGCTGGAGCGCAGCCGCATCGCCGAGCGCTGGCGCACCGGGCGCTGGGATTCGCTGGTCGCGAACGGCCCCGCATGGCATGACCGTTTTCCAAGCCTCGAATTCGACGGCCTCGATCCCGATGCGTTTGCAACGAAAGACCAGGTCGCCGACTACTTCGAAGCGTATGCGCGCAAGTTCAACGCGCCGATCCGTACCGGCGTCGAGGTGAAGCAGGTCGTGCGCAATGCCGGCAAGCCGGGTTTCATCGTCGAGACGTCCGACGGCACGATCGAGGCGAACCGCGTGGTCGTTGCGACCGGGCCGTTCCAGCGCCCGGTGATTCCGCCGATCGCGCCGGACGATGCGCGCCTCGTGCAGATTCATTCCGCCGACTATCGCAACCCGGAGCAGCTTCCGGAAGGTGCGGTGCTGGTGGTCGGCGCGGGGGCGTCGGGCGTGCAGATCGCCGACGAGCTGCAACGCGCGGGCCGGCAGGTGTACCTGTCGGTCGGCCCGCACGATCGGCCGCCGCGTGCGTATCGCGGCCGGGATTTCTGCTGGTGGCTCGGCGTGCTCGGCGAATGGGACAAGGAAGTCGCGACGCCCGGCCGCGAACACGTGACGATCGCGGTGAGCGGCGCGCGCGGCGGCCATACGGTGGATTTCCGCAAGCTCGCGAACCAGGGCGTGACACTCGTCGGGCTGACGAAGTCGTTCGACGGCGGCGTGGCCGTGTTCGAACGCGATCTGGCGATCAATCTCGCACGCGGCGACGAAAACTACCTGTCGCTGCTCGACGCGGCCGACGCCTATGCGGCGCGCAACGGCCTCGACCTGCCGGAAGAGCCGGAAGCCCGCCGCATCCTGCCGAACCCCGACTGCGTCGCGCATCCGATCCTCACGCTCGACCTTGCCGGCGCGGGCGTCACGTCGATCATCTGGGCGACCGGCTACGCGGTCGACTACGGCTGGCTGAAGGTCGACGCGTTCGCCGACAACGGCAAGCCGCAGCACCAGCGCGGCGTGTCGAAGGAGCCGGGCATCTATTTCCTCGGGCTGCCGTGGCTGTCGCGGCGCGGCTCCAGCTTCATCTGGGGTGTGTGGCACGACGCGCGGCACATCGCCGATCACATCGCGATCCAGCGCACCTACCTCGACTACCACGACGCAGCGCAGCGTCGCTCGACTTCGCACGCGGAGCAGGACGGCGCCGCGCCGCACGCCGACGCGCAGCCGCACGACGATACGCAGCCGCTCGCCGACGCGGTGAACTGACCGAACCCATGCCGCTTGCCGCACCGCGTCTGCGGCCGGTGCGGCGGCGTGCCCCCTGACGACTGAAGGATTCCGATGAGCCAACCCACCCATACCCGTATCCGCATGTTCAACACGAAGGATACCTACCCGAACCAGACGCTCGACAACGACCTGTGCCAGGCCGTGCGGGCCGGCAACACCGTCTACGTGCGCGGCCAGGTCGGCACCGATTTCGACGGCAGACTGATCGGCCTCGGCGATCCGCGCGCGCAGGCCGAGCAGGCGATGAAGAACGTCAAGCAGCTGCTGGAGGAAGCCGGCAGCGACCTCACGCACATCGTGAAGACGACGACCTACCTGATCGACCCGCGCTATCGCGAACCCGTGTACCAGGAAGTCGGCAAGTGGCTGAAGGGCGTGTATCCGATCTCGACGGGGCTCGTCGTGTCCGCGCTCGGCCAGCCGCAGTGGCTGATGGAGATCGACGTGATCGCCGTGATCCCGGACAACTGGCAGCCGAACCGCGCGTAGGAGGCGACATGACTTTCTCCATCGTCGGGCGCTGCCCGGAGACGGGCCAGCTCGGGATCGCGATCAGCTCGTCGAGCATCGCGGTGGGCGCGCGCTGCCCGTGGGTGCGCGCGGGCGTCGGCGCCGTCGCGACGCAGAACATCACGCTGCCGGCGCTTGGGCCCCAGATCCTCGACCTGATCGAGCACGAGCAGCTCGCGCCCGCCGCGGCGCTCGACCGCGCGCTCAGCGCGAACGGCTGGAGCCAGTACCGGCAGGTCACGGTGATCGACGGGCAGGGGCAGACGGCGTGCTTCACCGGCAAGGAAGCGCTCGGCACGCATCACGCGGTGCAGGGCGACCAATGCGTGGCGGCCGGCAACCTGCTGGCCGCGCCGGCCGTGATCGACGCGATGGCGCGCGCCTTCGAACAGGCGCCCGGCCTGCTCGCCGATCGGCTGCTGGCCGCGATGCACGCGGCGATGGCCGCCGGCGGCGAAGCAGGGCCGGTGCATTCGGCCGCGCTGAAGGTGGCCGGCGACGTGACCTGGCCGATCGTCGACCTGCGTGTCGACTGGGCCGACGCCGATCCGATCGGGCAGCTCGATGCGCTGTGGCACGCGTATCGGCCGCAGATGCAGGATTACCAGACGCGCGCGCTGAACCCTACCGCCGCGCCGAGCTACGGAGTGCCGGGCGATGAATGACACGTCGAGCCGCGCACTGTTGGAACGGCTGGTCGGTTTCGCGACGGTCAGCCGCGAGTCGAACCTCGAGATGATCGGTTTCATCCGCGACTATCTCGCGGGCTTCGGCGTCGAGAGCGAACTGTTCTACAACGCGGAGCGCACGAAGGCGAGCCTGTACGCGACGATCGGGCCGCGCGATCGCGGCGGCATCGCGCTGTCGGGCCATACCGACGTGGTGCCGGTCGACGGGCAGGCGTGGACGGTCGAGCCGTTCCGGCTGACCGAGCGCGACGGCCGCCTGTACGGCCGAGGCACGGCCGACATGAAGGGCTTCATCGCGTCGGTGCTCGCGGCCGTGCCGGCGTTCGTGGCCCGGCCGCTGAGCGTGCCCGTGCATCTCGCGTTCTCGTACGACGAGGAAGTCGGCTGCCTCGGCGTGCGGCCGATGCTCGACGCACTGGCCGCGCGCGAGCATCGGCCGCGCCTGTGCCTGATCGGCGAGCCGACCGAACTGAAACCGGTGCTCGGTCACAAGGGCAAGCTCGCGATGCGCTGCCACGTGAAAGGCGCCGCATGCCACTCGGCGTACGCGCCGTCGGGCGTCAACGCGATCGACTATGCGGCGAAGCTGATCGGTCGGCTCGGCGAGATCGGCGCGGCGCTCGCGCGGCCGGAGCGACACGACGAACGATTCGATCCGCCGTTCTCGACCGTGCAGACGGGGCTGATCAAGGGCGGTCGCGCGCTGAACATCGTGCCGGCCGAATGCGAGTTCGATTTCGAGGTGCGGGCGCTGCCGGATTTCGATGCGCACGACGTGCCGAGGACGCTGCAGGACTATGCGAAATCCGAACTGTTGCCGAGAATGCGCGCGGTGCAGGCCGATACCGACATTCAGCTGCAGCCGCTGGGCGCCTATCCGGGGCTGGCGACCGCGCCCGACAGCGAGGCCGCGCGCCTGCTCGCGATGCTGAGCGGCTCCGATGCCTTCGGCACGGTGGCGTTCGGCACCGAGGGCGGTCTGTTCGGGCAGGCCGGCATTACGACCGTGGTGTGCGGGCCCGGCAGCATGGACCAGGGGCACAAGCCCGACGAGTTCGTCACGCTCGACCAGCTCCACGGCTGCGACGCGATGCTGGGGCGGCTGGCCGCCCATCTCGCCACGGCCGCCTGACGCGGCGCGCCTTACCGACACGACCGACCCGCACGCACCGCCTCCCGCGGCGCGTGCGTTTTCGTGTTCCTTCCGGTTCCTTATCGCGCCGCTTCCGCGACGATCTGCGCGAGCCGCTCGCGGCAGAAATCGACAAACGACTGCGCCTGCTTCGTAAGTTGCCCGCGCTTCAGCCGTGCGCTCACGAGCCCGGACGGGCTCACCGTTTCGCTGAGGCCGATCGTCACGACGCGCTGGCCGTCGTACGTGTATTCGGAATGCGGGCGCGTGACGAGCAGCGAGAAGCCGAACCCCTGGCCGACCATCCCGCGCACCATCTCGATCGACGGCGACCCGAACACGATGTTCGGCGTGAGCCCGAGTTCGTGAAAGAGGCTGACGAAATACGTGCGGCTCGGCTGCACGTCGAGCAGGATCATCGGTTCGACGCAGAGGTCGCGCAGCGATACGTGCGTCTGGCCCGCGAACCGGTGGTTCTCCGGCAGCAGCACGTACGGCTGCTGCGGCGGCATCAGCGGTTCGGTCTCGATCGTGCCGTCGAGATCGTGGTCGTACATCAGCGCGAGATCGAACGTGCCCGACGTCAGGCCCTGCACGAGTTCCTGCTGGTCGCCGTCGCGCAGCCGGATGTTCACGCCCGGGTAGCGCTCGCGAAAGCCCGCGATCAGTTGCGGCAGATAGAGCGGTGCGACCGTCTCGAAGCAGCCGATGTCGATCTGCCCGGTGATCACGTCGTTGTCGGCCAGCGCGTTCTGTTCGAATTCGTGCGCGATGCGCAGCAGCTCCTGCGCTTTCCGGTAGAAGCGCGTGCCGCTCGGCGTCAGCGACACGCCCTGCGCGTGATGGCGGATGAACAGCTTCACGCCGAAGCTTTCCTCCAGCCCCTTGATCGCGCTGGAGATCGACGGCTGCGCGATGAAGAGCTGGCGCGACGCCTCGGCAACACTGCCGGATTCCACCGTCGTCACGAAGTATTTCAGTTGCCGCAAAGTGTAGTGAGCCACAAGCACCTCTGATGCACGGCCCCGGCGTGCCGCCGCGGGCGCAATCTGTCCATGGTTTGCCTAGCACCTTACCTGAAAGCCTCCCGGTGCCGAAATGTCCGCTGCAGAGCTTTTTCGTATGTCGCGGAAATATTTTTAGTATTTTCCGGTCGCGCAGGTCGTGGCGCACCATCGTCTCCAACCTGGATCAAGAAGCAAACGAAGCGGCCGCGCACGCACCGGCGGGACCGGTCATCCGTCCCCGCACGCGCATCGTCCGTTTCGTTCGACCCCGCCGCGCGTGCACGCGGCGCGTCGTCGCTCGCGTATCCGGACCCGATTGCAGGCGCGACCCCCAACGCGCGCCGGCTGACACGGCAAGCGCGCATCGCCGCGCAGGACAGGAGACATCACCATGACGAACGTGGACCGCAACGCGTCCCCGATGATAGAGAAACACACGATCGGCTACGTGCCGCCCGCGGAGCGCCACGGCAAGGTGCGCGACCTGTTCACGCTCTGGTTCGGCGGCAACATCGCGCCGCTGCCGATCGTGACCGGCGCGCTCGGCGTGCAGCTCTTCCACCTGAACCTGATGTGGGGCATCGTCGCGATCGTCGTCGGCCAGGCGGTCGGCGGCGTGCTGATGGCGCTGCATTCGGCGCAGGGGCCGCAGATGGGCATCCCGCAGATGATCCAGAGCCGCGCGCAGTTCGGTTCGTGGGGCGCGCTGCTCGTGACCGTGATCGCGGCCGTGATGTACGTCGGCTTCTTCGCGTCGAACATCGTGCTGGCCGGCAAGTCGGTGCACGGCATCGCGTCGTCGGTGCCGGTGCCCGTCGGCATCGTGATCGGCGCGGTGGGCTCGGGGCTGATCGGGATCGTCGGCTACCGGTTCATCCACATCCTGAACCGGATCGGCACGTGGGTGCTCGGCATCGGCATCCTGGTCGGCTTCTGGATGATCCTCACGCACGTGACGACCGACGATTTCCTGACGCGCGGCGGCTTCAACTTCGCCGGATGGCTCGCGACGGTGTCGCTGTCGGCGTTGTGGCAGATCGCGTTCGCACCGTACGTGTCGGACTATTCGCGCTATCTGCCGGAAAACGTCGGCGTGGCGTCGACGTTCTGGGCGACCTATCTCGGCTGCACGATCGGCTCGACGCTGGCGTTCATCTTCGGCGCGGTCGCGGTGCTCGCGGTGCCGGCCGGCGTGGACGCGATGGATGCGGTCAAGCAGGCAACGGGCCCGCTCGGCCCGCTGATGCTCGTGCTGTTCCTGCTGAGCGTGATCAGCCACAACGCGCTGAACCTGTACGGCGCGGTGCTCGCGGTGATCACGTCGGTGCAGACGTTCGCGTACCAGTGGATTCCGACCGCGAAGGCGCGCGCGGTGGTGTCGGTCGTGATCTTCGTCGCCTGCTGCTACGCGGCGATCGGCGCGTCGACGAACTTCGTCGGCAACCTCGTGGATCTCGTGCTCGCGCTGCTCGTCGTGCTGGTGCCGTGGACGGCGATCAACCTGATCGACTTCTACGTGATCCACAAGGGCAAGTACGACATCAAGTCGATCTTCATGGTCGACGGCGGGATCTATGGCCGCTTCAACCCGCAGGCGCTGCTCGCGTATGCGATCGGCATCCTCGTGCAGATTCCGTTCATGAACACGCCGATGTATGCGGGCCCGATTCCCGCGCATCTCGGTGGCGCGGACCTGTCGTGGCTCGTGGGGCTCGTGCTGACGTCGCCGCTGTACTACTGGCTCGCGACGCGCGACAGTGCGTATCGGCGCCGGCAGACGGGCGCGACGATGCCGCCGACGGCGGCGCGGTAACGACGGGGAAGGAAGGGGGCCATCGCGTCCGTCGAGACACGGTGGCCCGTAGAGGAGGTCGGGCCGGCTCGCGGTAGCATGTGCGCCGCGAGCCGGCCCGTCAGTCGGTCAGACCACCGCCGAGCGCGCGACGCGCACCGGCACCGACTTGTACGACGGCGTGCCGCTTTCCTTGTCGATGTAGTCGAGCGGCACGAGCACGTTCGCTTCCGGGTAATACGCGCCGACCGACCCCGGCGCGATGTCGTACTCGATCGCGGTGATCTTCTCGAGACGCAGCGCCCGGCCCGATGCGGTGACCGTCTCGATGTCGACGAGGTCGCCGTGTTCGAGCCCGTACTTCGCGAGGTCGGCAGGGTTCATGAACAGCACGTCGCGCCGGCCGAACACGCCGCGATAGCGGTCGTCGAGCCCGTAGATCGTCGTGTTGTACTGGTCGTGGCTGCGCAGCGTGATCAGCCGCAGCACCTGCTCGGCGCCGAGCACGTCGGCGTCCTCCTTCACGCCCTTGTAGACCGAGAACATCGCCTTGCCGGTCGGCGTCGGCCACACGCGCTCGGTGGGCGGCAGCGGCAGGCGGAAGCCGCCCGGCGTGCGGATGCGCTCGTTGAACGCCTCGAAGCCGGACACCGTTTTGTCGATCAGGTCGCGGATGCGGTCGTAGTCGGCGACCAGGTCGAGCCACGCGACCTTGCTGGCCGGCAGCGTCGCATGCGCGATGCCCGCGACGATCGCCGGCTCCGAGCGCAACTGGTCGGACGCCGGCTTGAGCTTGCCGGCCGACGCGTGAACCATCGACATCGAATCCTCGACGGTGATCGACTGCCGGCCGGTGGCCTGCATGTCAAGCTCGGTGCGGCCGAGCACCGGCAGGACGAAGGTTTCCTTCGCGACCAGCAGGTGCGAGCGGTTCAGCTTGGTGCCGAGATGCACGCTCAGGTCGAGCTTCGCCATCGCCGGGAACGACTGCTCCGGATCGGGCAGCGCGACCGCGAAGTTACCGCCGAGGCACAGCAGCGCCTTCGCGGTGCCGTCGATCATCGCCTGCATTGCCTGCACGGCGTCATGCCCGTGATGCGCGGGCGGCGTGAAGCCGCACACGTCCTCGATCTTCTTCAGGAACTCGGCCGACGGCTTCTCGGTGATGCCGACCGTGCGGTTGCCCTGCACGTTCGAGTGGCCGCGCAGCGGGCACACGCCGGCGCCGGGCTTGCCGATGTTGCCGCGCATCAGCAGCAGGTCGGCGATCAGGCGCACGGTTGCGGTGCCCTTGTTGTGCTGCGTGACGCCCATCCCGTACGTGACGATCGTCGCGTTCGACTTCGCATACGCGAGCGCGACCTGTTCGAGCTGCGCCTGGCTGAGCCCGCTCGCGCGCTCGATGTCGTCCCACGACGTGGCTTCGAGGTCGGCCGAGAACGCGTCGAAGCCGTTGGTGTGCTGTGCGATGAAGTCGCGGTCGAGCACGTCGCCGCGCTCGGCTTCGAGCTGCAGCAGCGCCTTCATGATGCCCTTCAGCGCGGCCGCGTCGCCGCCGGCGTCGACCTGGTAGTACGTCGATGCGATCCGCGTCGAGCCGAACGACGCCATCTCGATCATGTCCTGCGGATCCGCGAAGCGTTCGAGCGCGCGTTCGCGCAGCGGGTTGAACACGATGATCGGCACGTTGCGGCGCGAGCACTCGTGCAGCGTGCCCATCATCCGCGGGTGGTTCGTGCCGGGGTTGTGGCCGATCGAGATGATCAGCTCGCAGTGGTCGAAATCCTCCAGCGATACGGTGCCCTTGCCGATGCCGATCGACTGCGGCAGGCCGACGCTGGTCGGCTCGTGGCACATGTTCGAGCAGTCGGGGAAGTTGTTGGTGCCGAGCTCGCGCGCGAACAGCTGGTACAGGAACGCGGCTTCGTTCGACGCGCGGCCGGACGTATAGAACTCGACCTGGTCGGGCGGCAGCGCGCGCAGCACTTCGCCGATGCGTGCGAACGCGTTGTCCCATTCGATCGCGCGGAACGTGTCGGTCGCGCGATCGTAGACGAGCGGATGCGTGAGCCGGCCCATGTTCTCCAGCTCGTAGTCCGACATGCGCAGCAGCGACGACACGGTGTTCGCCGCGAAGAACTCGGGCGTCACGCGCTTGGTCGTCGCTTCCCACGTGACGGCCTTCGCGCCGTTCTCGCAGAACTGGAACGTCGATTTGTGTTCCTTGTCGGGCCACGCACAGCCGGGGCAGTCGAAGCCGTCGGGCTGGTTGGTCCGCATCAGCACGATCGGCGCCTCGATGGTTTCCATTTGCGTGCGCACCGCATCGGCTGTCGCGCGAAGCGCGCCCCAACCACCGGCGGGCCCGTCGTACTTCCTGATGCCTGGCACTTCGCGTCGATTTGTCATGTGAATCTCCATCTGCCGTTCCCGGTGCGGGCGGCTCGGTTTGCGCCGTGTCGCGGCGTGGGGCGGCTCCGTCCGGTGGACGGAGCCGGTCATGCATGCCCCGTGCGTGCGGGGCAGGCGGGTTTTCAGTGCGCGTCCTTCTTCGCGCCCGACGACTTCTTGCCGGACGCCTTCGCGGCGGGCGCGGGCGGCGGTGCATCGGCGGGCGTGTCGCCCGTCTTCGCATCGTCGGTGGCCTTGGCCGCCTTGCCGTTCGATTTCGCCTTGCCGTCGGCGTCCTTCTTCGCGTCCTTGGTCTCCTTCGCTTCAGGCGCCGCGAGCTTGGTGAACTTCACTTCGTCGCTGGCCTTGTCGTAGTCGACTTCACACCGGTCGCCCGACTTCAGCCGGTCGGCGAGGATCTCCTTCGCGAGCCGGGTCTCGATGGTCTGGCGGATCTGGCGCTTCAGCTCGCGTGCGCCGAACTCCGGCTGGTAGCCGGCTTCGGTCAGGTGCTCGACGAGCGAATTGCCCATCACGAGCGTGATGTCCTGCGCGGCGGCCGTGCGCACCACGCGGTCGAGCTGGATCTGCACGATCGCGCGGATGTTCTCCTTCGACAGCGCGTGGAAGACGATCACCTCGTCGATCCGGTTCAGGAACTCGGGCCGGAAATGCCCCTTCAGCACCTGCATCAGTTCCTCGCGGATCGCCTTGTCGGTCTTGCGCGCGGCTTCCGGTTGCGTGAGGTTGTCCATGATGATCGCGGCGCCGAGGTTGCTCGTCGCGATGATGATCGTGTTGCTGAAGTCGACCACGCGGCCCTTGCCGTCGGTCAGGCGGCCGTCGTCGAACACCTGCAGCAGCACGTTGTAGACGTCCGGATGCGCCTTCTCGATCTCGTCGAGCAGGATCACGCTGTACGGGCGGCGCCGCACGCGCTCGGTGAGCTGGCCGCCTTCGTCGTAGCCGACGTAGCCGGGCGGCGCGCCAATCAGCCGCGCAACGGCATGCCGCTCCATGTACTCGGACATGTCGATGCGGATGATCGCCTGCTCGTCGCCGAACACGGTCTCGGCCAGTGCCTTCGCGAGTTCGGTCTTGCCGACGCCCGTCGGCCCGAGGAACAGGAACGTCGCGATCGGCCGGTGCGTCTGGCCGAGCCCCGCGCGCGACAGCCGCACGGCATCGCTGACGGCCACTACCGCGTCGCTCTGGCCGACCACGCGCTCGCGCAGCTGCTCTTCCATCTTCAGCAGCTTCTGGCGCTCTTCCTGCGTGAGTTCGGAAACCGGGATGCCGGTCAGCCGCGACACGACCTCGGCCACCGATTCGACGGTGACCTCGAGCGTCTCGGAGCCGGTCTTGCGCTGCCACGCCTCCATCTTCTCGTCGACGGCTTTCTGCTTCTCGTTGATCTGCTCCTCGAACTGCTTCGCTTCGTCGAAGCGCTTGCGCGACGTGGCGTAGTCCTGCTCGCGCTTCAGTTGCGCGATCTGCGCTTCGCCTTCCTGGATGTCGACCGGGCGCGACGTCGCGCCGATCCGCACGCGTGCGGCGGCCTGGTCGATCAGGTCGATCGCCTTGTCGGGCAGGAAGCGCGACGTGATGTAGCGATCGGCGAACTCCGCGGCCGCGACGAACGCGTCGTCGGCGAACGTCACCTGGTGGTGCGCCTCGAGGCTGTCGCGCAGCCCGCGCAGGATCACGATCGTCTGCTCGACGCTCGGCTCCGGCACGAACACCGGCTGGAAGCGCCGTTCGAGCGCGGCATCTTTCTCGATGTACTTCTGGTATTCGTTGAGCGTCGTCGCGCCGATCAGGCTCAGCTCGCCGCGCGCGAGCGCGGGTTTCAGCACGTTCGCGATGTCGAGGCCGCCTTCGCCGCCGCCCTGGCCGGCCCCGACGATCGTGTGCAGCTCGTCGATGAACAGGATCAGTTCGTCCTGCTTCGCAGTGACTTCGTCGATCAGCTGCTTCGCGCGCTCCTCGAACTCGCCGCGATACTTCGCGCCGGCCACCATCGAGTTGATGTTGACTTCGACGAGCCGCTTGTCGCGCAGCACCTCGGGCACGTCGCCGTTGACGATCCGCTGCGCGAGCCCTTCGACGATCGCCGTCTTGCCGACGCCCGGCTCGCCGATCAGCACCGGGTTGTTCTTCTTGCGGCGCGCGAGCACCTCGATCGTGCTCTCGATTTCCTGCGCGCGGCCGAGCACCGGGTCGAGCTTGCCCTGGCGCGCGATCGCGGTGAGGTCGCGGCCGAACTTGTCGAGGTTCGGCGTGCCGGTCGGCGCATCGACGCGGCCGTCCTCGGCGCCTTTGCCGACCACCTTCACGACTTTCTGGCGCAGCGCCTCGGGCGTCACGCCGTATTTCTTCAGCAGCGTGCCGGCGACGCTGTCCGGCACCGACGCGAGCCCGATCAGCAGGTGCTCGGGGCCGATGTACGAGTGGCCGAGATCGCGCGACGCCTGGAACGCGTACTGCACGGCCTTCTTCACGCGCGGCGAGATCGACAGCTTGTCGAGCGGCGCATCGGGAGCGGCCGTGCCGGTGTGCGCATGCGCGTCGATGTACGACTTGATGTCTTCCGGCGACAGCTTCAGTTCCTTCAGCAGCGCGGCGCACACGTCGGTGTCCGCGAGCGCGTACAGCAGGTGTTCGGAATCGAGCTCGCTGCGGCGCAGCTCGTGCGCCTTCTCGGCCGCGCGCTGCAGCAGCTCCAGCGTCTGCTCGCTGAACGCGTCGGTCGGGTCGACCGATTCGCGCGGAATCTCGGCGGCGAGCGGCGCGTCGTCGTCGAGCCCGCCGAACAGCGACGACGAGCCGCCGCCCAGCAGCGAATCGAACGGGTTCAGCATGCTCTGATGCCGCATCAGCTGACGGAAGTGGTAATCGCAGATCGAGATCGTCTTGCGCTCGCCGTCCTGCATCACGGTTGCGCGCGCGACGGCCGGCCGGGCGTGGCAGATATCGCAAAGTGCGGGCATGGTGGTCTGGCTCCTGTCGGTGAAAGTGGGTCGAAGGGTGAAGTCCCGATGCGGTGCGGCGCTTGGCGCTTCCGACCGCGAACGCACGACACGCGGCACGGCGGCGCGCGGGCGGCACCGGTGCTGTCACGCGGCGCGCGTCGGCGTCGTGCACGGTCGCGGTCAGGGCGGCAAGCGTGCGTGCCGGGAGGAGCCCACGGCATCGCTTCGACTGCGTTCAAAATAGCGAATCGGCGGAGGCTATCCAAGGCACAGTTCTGCACCGGCCCGGCCGTGAATTGCACCCTCGCATGCACTCGCGCACGGGTGGCGAGGAGTACAGACGGGCGGGCGCACGGCGCCACGGGCGTGCGCGGCGTGCGCAGCGTGTGGTGACAGGAAGCGGAAGCGGGCGGAACGCGAACGGATCGCGGTGCGACATCGGCGCGCAGGGCGCCGGTTATCGGGGGATGAAAGGCCGCGCGGATGGAGAGGCGCGACGCAAGCGCCGCAGGGGGCGCGTGCCGCGAGCGGTCAAGCGCCGCCACACACGCACCGCAGACGATGCGTGTGGGGCGGCCACAGGCGAGGGCAGGTTGCACGGTCCGGGCCGGACACGTCGCAACCGTGGCGTGCCGCGGTCAGTCCGGGAGGGTCATCGCGAGCCGCTGTCGGGCGATCCGCTTCACGTCCGTTGAAAGTGCCGCATCCGCCAGGCCATTGGCCCAGACGGAGAACGAATCCTCGATCAGGTTGCGCGTGTCGGGCGGCAACTCCGCCAGGACCAGCGACAAGACGGTGAACAGCACGGCGGTGTCGCCGGCCTGGCTGCTCGCGTTCGCGTCGACCGCCTGCTTCAGGTGGTCGACCGACGCCTGCAGCGCCTGCAATGCTTCATTCGACTCGCTCATCACACACTCCATGCAAGATGGGTTTGATCGGCGACGAATAGGCGGCCGGCGGTGCGGCCGCTCGCGCGCGACACCCGGTGGGCACCGCGCGCAGGCAACCGCGGTCAGGCCGCCGTGGTGCCCTGCGGCGCCACGGCCACCGATGCTTCGCTCGTGAGCATCAGGAACGTGAACGTTTCGCGCAGGTACAGGCGGACGACCTTGTCGGTATGACTCGTGTAGCCGATCGATACGTCTTCCCCGAGGTGCAGCTCGTAATCGCCGCCGCGCGTGGACAGCACGCAGCCGCCGCTGATCGCCGGCGCCCAGATGATCTCGCCGCTGACGATCCGCTTGATATGGCCAAGGACCGGATAGCCCTGGTCGCGCGCTTCGCTGAGCGCCGTGTACGCATCCGAGCCGAGCACGACCGAGTACGGGCCATCGACGCCGGCAAGCCGCAATGCCTCGAGCGCGTCGCTGATCGCGTCGGGGTAGGCGGCGACGTCCGCCGGCAGTGTGAGCTTGCGGTTCGACGTGCCTTCGCGGATGCCGAGAATGCCGGCGGCCGGGTAGCCGTCGAAAATCGCGCCGTCTTCGGCGAACGCGAGCCGCTGCGCGGCGTCCTTCGCCGGTTGCCAGTCGGCATCGCGCGCGCCGCGCTCGACGCTGTCGATCGCATCGCGGCTCAACTCGAACGGCACCGTCAGCTCGACGATCGTGCGGACTTCGCGCAGCCGCGCATTCACCAGCTCGCGCGGGGCGGCGACGTCGACGAGGTGCCCGGTGCCGACGGCCGACAGCTCGGGGCCTTCGGGGCCTTCGACGTCGACAACGCGGCGGCCGGCCACCGATCGTTTGAACGTGCGTGCCACTTCCTCCTCGATTTGCTCCCAGGCGGAGGACGAGATCGGGGCGAGTTCGCGGTGCAGGTTGTTCATGGGTTCTGGTTGCCTCACGTCAGCGAAAACACTTCATGGTTGGCCGATCGGCTGACGGACTGCGCCTGAGCCCGGCAAGCCGATCGCGGACGAAAATGCATATTAGCAGGCTCTATTGACACCGCTGCAGCACAAATCGAAGCGACACCCTGCTGCGGCGCAACTGTTCTGCAATTCACGTGAGGGGAGAGGGTGTGCGCGGGTGCGGAACGCCGCGACCGTCGCTCGGGCCGCGCTCGATGGTGCGCCGAACCATTTCCGGTCGCGGGCCCATCGCGTGTCGTGCATTCTTACTAACATTCATCCGGCAGGGTTTCCGGACGCCGGGGCTCGGCGGCGTTCCGTTGCCCGGACCGACCCCTGACGAATCATAGGCGCAGTCTATTGAAGCTTCACAACGAGTGGAGGTCGTTCATGGCACGCCAACCCGTCTCGCCCGGCGCGGGGTGGGCGCGCCGGACTTTGGCGATTGGCGTTACGACGGCACGCCTTTCAGCGAGCCGATTTTCAGCGAACCGTCGCGATGCGGCGCGGACGATGCGGGCGCCGGCTCCGCGGCATCGGCCGCCGGCGCCACGCGATCGGCGAGCGCTTCGAGCAGGTCGGCGGACGGCACGAAGAACAGCGAGCCGGTGACCGCGCGGCTGTAGTCGAGCAGGCGGTCGTAGTTGCCGGGCGGGCGGCCGACGAACATGTTCTCGAGCATCTGCTCGATCGGCGCCGGCGAGCGCGCGTAGCCGATGAAGTAGGTGCCGAATTCGCCCGCGCCCGGGCGCCCGAACGGCATGTTGTCGCGCAGGATCTTCACTTCCCGGCCGTCCTCGTCGAGCGTGGTCAGCGAGCTGTGCGAGCACGACGGCTTCACATCCGGCGCGAGTTCGATGTCGGACAGCTTGGTGCGGCCGATGATGCGCTCCTGCGTCTCGACCGCGAGCGCGTTCCAGCCGGCCATGTCGTGCAGGTACTTCTGCACGATCACGTAGCTGCCGCCCGCGAATTCCGCGTCCTCGTCGCCGATCACCGTGAAGTCGACCGCATCGCGGCCTTCCGGGTTCTCGGTGCCGTCGACGAAGCCGATCATCGCGCGCTGGTCGAAATTGCGGAAGCCGTGCACCTCGTCGACGACCGTGACGGCATCGCCGAGCGCGCCGAGCAGCTGCGTCGCGAGTTCGAAGCACAGGTCCATCGCTTCCGCCCGAATGTGCAGCAGGATGTCGCCCGGCGTCGCGACCGCGACGCGCTGGCCCGCGCCGAATTCACGGAACGGATGCAGCGCGGCGGGACGCGGGTTGCCGAACAGCGCATCCCATGCGTCGGCGCCGAAGCCGCACACGCAGGTGAGGTTGCCGCCCGGCACGCGCTTGCCGACCGAGCGCACGAGCGCTGCGATGTCGCCGCACCATGAACGGATCGTATCGGCGTGGTCGGCGCCGGGATTGATCGTCGCCACGAGGAAGATCGCGCTGCGCGTGATCGTGCTGTGTACGTTTTGGGGGATCGGGGGAGGTGTCTGCATCGTGGCTTGCCGGTCAGTCATGTCGGGACGGTAGTGCCGTGGCGCGCGAGGGCGAACGGTTGAACTGTGTCATGCGACTGTTCTCTTTGTGTCATGCGGATGAAGGACGTTGCGCGGGCCTCGCGCAACGGGCCGCAGCGGTGGCGGCCGCACGGGGCGCGTGACCTGCCCGCGCCGCGTCACGTCGTCGAGCAAGCAATCTAGCAGCTTCGGCCGGTCTTTGGAACACGAATTGCCAAACTGTCATGCGAATGCGTCAAACAGGGCCGGATTTTGGCCCGCGCCCGCGCAGCTGTACTCCTGGCGCGTGCGGCGCTGTGCTCTTGAGCGTGCGTGCCGCGTGCAGTAGATTAGGTCCCGCTGCGCCGCCACGAGGAGCGTCATCATGAACCTGCTGGAAGCGATGCGTGTGTATGTCGCGGTGGTCGAGCATGGCGGCCTGTCCGGTGCGGCGTCCGCGTTGCAACTCGACGAAGCGCAGGTGAGCGAACGGATCGACGGCCTCGAACGGTATCTCGGCTGCCGCCTGCTGCTGTGCCGCGACCACGACGACGTCGCCTGCACCGACGCGGGCGACGCGTTCCACGTGTGCTGCCGCCGGACGCTGTCCGCGGTCGAGCAGGCGACCGACGCGGCCGGCCCGCATGCGCCCGATATGCCGGACAGGCCCGATGCGCACGATACCGTGCATGCCGCCGCGCGCGACGCGACTTTTCCGCCGCCGCCCGGCGCCGCTCATGCCTCAACACAGCGACTGTCACCTTGAATACGACCACCATTCCCTGCTCGCCCGCCGAGCGCATCCGCCGCCGCTTCGGCCATTTCCTTCACGCGGCCGAACTGGCCGGGCTGATCGTGATCGGGCTCGCGACCGCGTTCGCGATGGCGCAGGAGGCGTGGAAGGTCGTGCTCGCGGGCGAGGTGTCGCTGACCGACCTGCTGCTGATGTTCCTGTATCTGGAAGTGCTCGCGATGGACGTGCGCTACCTGCGGCTCGGCCGGTTGCCCGTGCGGTTTCCGCTGTTCATTGCGATGACGTCGCTCGCGCGCGACCTGATCCTGCGCGGCGCAACCGACAGCCCCGAACGGATGCTGATGACGACGTTCGGGATCGTGCTGCTCGCCGTCGGCGTTCTGATCCTGAGTTTCGGCCAGCACCGCTTCCCGGCCGACGTCGCCGATGTCGAGGACGATGCGCATGCGCGCAGGTAACGCGCGGGCGGCCGGCCGCATGCATGTTCGCTGTCCTTGCAAGGAGGGAGCCGGATGAGCACCCATTCCGTGGAATCGAAACGGGCGATCGAGCTGCAGCGCGCGGCGTCGGACGCCTACCGGCTGGCGCGCGACACGCGCGATGCCGATCCGGCGCTCGCACGCGCGCCGTCCGTCGCCGGGTTGCAGCGAGAGGCTGCGTACGCGTATGCCGACGCGGCGCGTGCACGCGAGGCGGCCATCGGCATCTGAGTCGAACCCCGGCGTGCCGCATCGGGTGCGGCCGCTGCCCCTGACCATCCAACCGAGCGAGGTATCGAATGACCAAGCAACTGATCGTCGCCGTGTTCGGCAGCGTCGACACGGCCCGCCAGGCCGCGAACGATTTCGAGGCGCTGTCGGAGAAGGACGAAGGATTCAACATCGAGAACGGCGTCGTCGTCGAGAAGGACGCGACCGGCAAGCTCGCGGTCCTCCACGCCGAATCGCGGCCGTTCAAGGGCGGCGTGATCGGGGCGATCGCGGGCGGCTTGCTCGGCCTGCTCGCCGGGCCGCTCGGCGTGGTCACCGGCATGGCGGCCGGTGCGGGCGCCGGCATTCTCGCGGAAGCGGCCGGTAATGCGCTGCTCGACGGCACGTTCGTCGAGACGGTTGCGGCGCGGCTCGTGCCCGGCAGTGTCGCGATCATCCTGGAAGCGAAGGAAGATACACCGTTCTCGGTCGACAACGTCGTGACGGGATTCGGCGGCAAGGTGTTTCGCCAGTCGCTCGATTGAGCGTGTCGTTGTCGAACCGTAACGGGAGAACCGCATGCGCATCGAACAATCGTACCGTCGCTTCGACATCGCGGCGACGCTGTCGCCGCTGCCCGGCCACGGCAACCGCGCGATCGCTAGCGTCGAGGTGACGACCGACGATCCGGCCCGCCTCGCCGATCTCGGCACCGGGCAATTCCTGCAGATCCGCAAGTGGGTCGAGTCGAACGACATTGCCTTGCTGACGGTGGTGTTCGACGAGTGCAAGGTCGCGATCGATCACTACGCGGACAACGTCGACGACGCTTGAGCGCACGCGGGGCCCGCGTGTGACCGGGCTTCGCATGACTGGCCGCCCGATGGCCGTCGGCAAACCGCGACGCCGCGCGTCGGCACCGCGCCCGGCGAATGCCTGCCACGCGATCGCGCGGGGCCGTTTGACGTCGCGTTTCAATCTGTTCACCACGCCGGCCGGATTTCACGTTTCCTCGCCAAACTGTCACTTACATTCGTCGAAATGACGCAGTAGGATGCCGAACCTTGTCTTGATGAGATTCGCATTGCTATCCGCCTTCAATTTCGATAACGGACGAGGTTCGCACCGGGACGCCCGCGCCCGGGCACGGCTATCCGGCTTCGTGCACCGGCGCGGCCCTGCCGCCCGTGCAGCGCACGCCGGTTCACCGCTGGCGGGGCGAGGCGGATGAAGCTCTACGAGAAATTTGCAAACGACATAGAGAGACTCATCCGGCAGGGCGTATATCGACACGGCGATCGTGTCCCTTCGGTGCGGCAGGCGAGCCAGCAGCACCGGATCAGCATCACGACCGTGCTGCATGCGTATCTGCTGCTGGAAAGCCGCGGGCTGCTCGAGAGTCGCCCGCAGTCGGGCTATTTCGTGAACCTGCGGCGCGACGACAGCCATGCGCCGGTGCGCGAGCTGCGGCCGTCGAAGCCGATCGCGATCTCGTCGTCGGTCGACGTGAGCCGGCTGGTGCTGTCGACGCTGCGCTCGATCGGCACCGACGACGCGGTGCCGCTCGGCTCGCCGTATCCGGACCCGAGCCTGTTTCCGTTCGAGAAGCTGAACCGCTATGCGTACGCGGCCGGCCGCGACAAGTCGCTGTGGGGCGTGACGGACGGGCTGCCGCCGGGCCATCCGCGGCTGATCCGCCAGATTGCACGCCGCTACCTGGAAAACGGGATGTCGGTGGACCCGAACGAGATCATCGTCACGGTCGGCGCGACGGAGGCGATCAACCTGTGCCTGCAGGCGGTCGCAAAACCGGGCGATACGATCGCGGTGGAATCGCCGACGTTCTACGCGATGCTGCACGCGATCGAGCGGATGGGAATGAAGGCGATCGAGGTGGCGACGCATCCGGAGTACGGAATCGACATCGCGGCGCTGGCCGCGATCGCGAAGTCGCAGCCGATCGCCGCATGCATGGTGATGCCGAACTTCCAGAACCCGCTCGGCTTCCAGATGCCCGACGAGCGCAAGCGCGAGCTGGTCGAGTTCGCCGCGAAAGCCGACCTGCCGATCATCGAGAACGGCGTGTACAACGAACTGTACTTCGGCAACATGCATCCGAGCACGCTGAAGTCGTTCGACCGGCACGACATCGTGCTGCACTGCTCGTCGTTTTCGAAGAGCCTGACGGCCGCGTACCGGATCGGCTGGGCGCTGCCGGGCCGCTATCGCGAGCAGGTCGAGAAGCTGAAATTCCTGAACACGCTTGCGACGCCGTCGCTGCCGCAGCTCGCGATCGCGGAGTTTCTCGAACGCGACGGCTACGAGCATCACCTGCGGCGGATTCGCAAGGCCTATGCGCAGCAGGCGAACCTGATGCGCACGATGGTGTCGCGGTTCTTTCCGGAAGGCACGCGCATCTCGAGCCCGGCGGGCGGGTATGTGCTGTGGATCGAACTGCCTGCGCAGATCGACGCGATGCGGCTGTACCAGCTCGCGCTGGAGCAGGGGATCACGATCGGGCCCGGCTACATGTTCTCGATCACGGACAGCTACCGGAATTTCATCCGGCTGAACTACAGCAGCCCGTGGTCGCCGGAGATCGAACAGGCGGTGATCGCGGTCGGCAAGCTCGCCGCCTACTGCCTCGACTGATTGATCCGCCGCGCGTCGCGCGTCGTGCGGCGCGTGCGCGGCGTCACGTCAGCCGGTACGACTGCGCCCCCGTTCCCGCGAGCGTGCCGCCGTCGACGATCAGGTATTCGTTGCGGATCGGCTTGCCGTCGAACCAGCATTGCAGGATCTCCAGCGTGCCGGCCGCGTAGCGTGCCTGCGCGGACAGCGACGTGCCGGAGATATGCGGTGTCATCCCGTTGAACGGCATCGTGCGCCACGGGTGATCGGCCGGCGCCGGCTGCGGAAACCACACGTCGCCGCCGTAGCCCGCGAGATGCCCGGACGTGACGGCATTCACGACCGCGTCGCGGTCGACCAGCTTGGCGCGCGCTGTGTTGATCAGGTACGCGCCGCGCTTCATGCGCGCGATCATCGCCGCGTCGAACAGGTGCTCGGTCGACGGGTACAACGGAATCTGCAGGTTGACGATGTCGACGGCGCTCGCGAGCGACGCGGCATCGGCGTGATACGTGAGCCCGAGTGCCTGCTCGACCGACGCATCGAGCCGGTGGCGCTGCGTGTAGTGCAGATGCAGCCCGAACGGCTGCAGCCGGCGCAGCACGGCGAGCCCGATGCGCCCCGCGCCGACCGTGCCGAAATGCATGCCTTCGACGTCGTAGCTGCGCGACACGCAGTCGGCGATGTTCCAGCCGCCTTGCTGCGCGATCGCATGCGACGGCAAGTAGTTGCGCACCAGCGCGAGCGTCGTCATCACCACGTGCTCGGCCACGCTGATGCTGTTCGAGCCGGTGACTTCGGCGACGGTGATGTGGGCGCGCGCGGCGGCGTCGAGATCGACGTGATCGGAGCCGATGCCGGCCGTCAGCGCGAGCTTCAGCTTCGGCGCGCGGGCGATTCGCTCGGCCGTCAGGTACGCGGGCCAGAACGGCTGCGAGATCACCACGTCCGCTTCGGGCAGCCGGCGCTCGAATTCGGAGTCGGGGCCGTCCTTGTCGCTCGTGACGATCAGCGTGTGGCCGTGCGCTTCCATATAGGCGCGCAAGCCGAGTGCGCCAGACACCGAGCCGACGAGTTCGCCGGGACGAAAGCCGGGCGGCCCGGCCGGCGTCGGCGCGGTTTGTCCGTCCGCGTAGTGCGTGATGACCGGAATTGCATCGCGCACGTAGCGCGGCGGATAGCCGTCCACAGGATCGGGGTACAGCACGCACAGGACAGTGGCCATCGGGTAGTACTCCTGGTGACGGGAAGGCGGCATGCAGCTTGCGCAGGATGCGCGACGTGCGCCGCAGGCCGCTGCCGTGTTGCGCCGCAACGTTGATGACGTTCTACGCCCGTCATGGATCTCGTACAAGCTACAGTGCGTGTTTGCGTGCGCTGCGGGGACGTCTGTACCTGTTCTTTTCAGGAGGGATGTCGATAATGGGATCGTTACCTGACTTTTCGGGAGCCACGTCATGACTGAACGCGACGATTCGTCGTCACGCCCCGATCTCACGCAAGGCATCGCGCTCGACGAGCTCGCCGACGGCGCAATGATCGAGGGCCATGTCGGCGACGCGGCGGTGCTGCTCGTGCGCCGCGCCGATGAACTGTTTGCCGTGGGCGCGCAGTGCCCGCACTACGGCGCGCCGTTGGCCGACGGCCTGCTGGAGGGCGACACGATCCACTGCCCGTGGCATCACGCGGCGTTCTGCCTGCGCACCGGCGAGCTGCTGCGCGCGCCGGCGCTCGACGGGCTGCCGTGCTGGCGTGTCGAACGCCGCGACGGCCGCGCCGTCGTGCTCGATGAACGCCCGGCCGCCGCGCCGCCGGTGCTCAATGCGGCCGGACTGCCCGCGTCGGTGGTGATCGTCGGCGGCGGCGCGGCGGCCATCGCGGCGGCGGTGACGCTGCGTCAGGAAGGTTATCCGCATCCCGTCACGCTGCTCACGGCCGATGCCGATCCGCCATACGACCGGCCGAACCTGTCGAAAGACTATCTCGCCGGCACGGCCGATGCCGACTGGCTGCCGCTGCGCGCGCCGTCGTTCTATGCGGACCATCAAATCGACGTGCGGTGCGGCACGCGTGTCGTACGAATCGATCCCGCGCAGCAGGCGGTCGAACTGGCCGACGGCAGCCGCGTCGGATACGGCGCGCTGCTCCTTGCAACGGGGGCCGAGCCGAACCGGCTGACCGTGCCTGGCGCGGATCTGCCGCACGTGTGCGTGCTGCGCTCGCGCGCCGATTGCGACGCACTGATCGGCAAGCTGAAAACGACGCGTCGCTGCGTCGTGGTCGGCGCGAGCTTCATCGGGCTAGAAACGGCCGCCGCGCTGCGCACGCGCGGGCTCGACGTGCAGGTCGTCGCGCCCGATGCGCACCCGATGGCGCGCGTGCTCGGCGAAGCGCTCGGCAGCACGATCCAGGCACTGCACGAGTCGCACGGCGTGGTGTTCCATCTCGGTGCGACACCCGCGCGGATCACGCCGGACAGCGTGACGCTGTCGACCGGCGACGTGCTGCCGGCCGATCTCGTGGTGGTCGGCATCGGCGTGCATCCGAACGTGGCGCTCGCGCAGGACGCGGGGCTGGCCGTCGACCGCGGCGTGACGGTCGACCGCTTCCTTCAGACGAGTGCGCCCGGCATCTATGCGGCCGGCGACATCGCGCGCTGGCCCGATCCGCTGACGGGCGAGCGGATTCGCGTCGAGCACTGGGTCGTCGCCGAGCGGCAGGGCATCGCCGCCGCGCGCAACCTGCTCGGGCAGCAGCGGCCGTTCGACGCTGTGCCGTTCTTCTGGACCCAGCATTACGACCTGACGGTCAATTACGTCGGGCATGCGGAGCAATTCGATCGTGTCGAGATCGATGGCGACCTCGGCGCGCACGATAGCTCGGTCGCGTACTGGCGCGGTAACACACGGCTCGCGGTCGCGACGATCGGCCGCGATCTCGACAGCCTTAAGGCGGAAGCGGCATTCGAGCGGCAGATTGCAGCCGCGTGACGGCGATGTGACGACATGATTCGAACCCGGAGGCGAGATGAATCCCGATGTGCGTGCACGTTTCGAAACCGAGTTTGCGCCGCGCATCGCGGCGCGCGTGCTCGGCCTGTATCGGCCTGGCGAAGTGAGGGTGGACGTCGTGCCGCACGACGGGCAGGGCAGCCCGACCTGTGTCGACGTGATCGGCCTCACGTCGACAGTCGGATTGCCGAACCGGCTGAACGCGCGGCTCGCGTGGCGTGACGACGCGATCGATGCGTTGCTGGCCGAGCCCGACCGCAGCCGCTTCGACCGCTATCTCGCGGCGCTGCCGGTCACGATCGAACGCTGGCAGATGGAGCTGCCGGTCGATTTCAGCACGCGCACCCAGCGCGATCGCGAGATCCTGATCGGCGATCTGGATTTCGATGCGTGAAACGCGCCGTGCGATGCGTGCGGGTGAGCCGGTTGCCGCTACCGGTCGCGTGTCTTGATGATCACGCGGCCCTGGTCGATGCCGCCGCGCAGTGCTTCGTCGCACGTGAGCCATTCGGGTGTGACGAGCTCGGGCGCGGGCAGGTCGACCGGCACGCCGTCGCGGAAGATCCGCACCTGCGCGACCCACGCGCCGTTCGCGTTGCGCGTCGCGTCGACGCGAATCTCGTGACCCATGAAGGTGTCGGTGGCTTGCATCGGTCGGGGCCCTCCGTCGTACGTGAACGCGGTGCGTCGATCGTAGCAGCATGGCGTGCGCCGTGCATCCGGAACGAAGCGGAACCTGCGCGCGATTCGACGCACGTGTCGACGCGCGAGACGGGAGCGAACCTGTGGCCTTCGACCTGACCTTTTCGATCAAGGTGTTCGCGGCGCTGTTCGCGATCATGAACCCGATCGCGAACATCCCCGTGTTCCTGTCGCTCACCGAGGGCGCGGCGGATGGCGAGCGCCGCAAGGTCGCGCTGACGGCCGCGATCGGCGTGACGGTCGGCTGCATCGTGTCGGCGGTCGCGGGTGGCGCGATCCTGCATGTGTTCGGCCTGACGATCGACGATTTCCGCCTCGCGGGCGGGCTGCTGGTGCTGCTGATCGCGCTGTCGATGCTGCACGGCGCGCCGAGCCGCCAGCATTCGCCGGGTGACGACGAAGGCGCCGATCCGGCCGCGGCCGAGGGCGTCGCGATCTATCCGCTGACGATCCCGCTGCTCGTCGGCCCCGGCACGATCGCGACGATGATCGTGCTCGGGCATAGCGCGTTCTCGACCGGGCAGGAAATCGCGTTCGCGCTCGGGCTCGCGGCGTTTCTCGTGTTGCTGGCCGTCTCGCTGCTGTCGGCACCGCTGATCGGCCATTACCTGTCGCCGCGCGTGACGGCGGTGACGCAACGGCTGATGGGGATGATTCTCGCGGCGATCGCGATGCAGATGATCGTCGCGAGCCTGAAGGCCGCGTTCGGGCTGCCGCATTGAGTGCGGCGCATCCGGAAGCGGCCGCCTGAATTCACGGAGTGGCAGATGAATACGTTGATCGTGTTGTCCTATCCCGACCTCGCGGCCGCCCATCGCGCGCTCGCCGAACTCGATACGTTGCGCGACCGGCACGTCGTCGCGCTGTCGGGGGTGGCGATCGTCGAGTGCACGACCGACGGACAGTTGCACGCGCATGCGGTCGACCCCGATCGCACGCCGCCCGCGTCGCTGCTCGACAGCGTGGTCGAGCGCATTGCATCCTCGCTCGATGCGTGGCGCGAGAAGCCGGTGGACGACGCACTGATCGACCGCGTCGCGCGTAAGGCGCGCCCCGGCACCGTGTCGCTCGGGCTGGCCGCGACGCAACTCGATATCTACGCGCTGAGCACGGCGCTCGCACCGTTCGGCGGAGACGTGATCGACACGACGCTGTCGATCGACGACGAACTGAAGCTCGTCGAAGCGATTTCGAACGCGCGCGACGGCGGCAGCCAGGCCACAATCGACTGACGGATCGACGAATCGGATAGAACGCCCGATGCGCGGCAAGTGACGCAGCAGGGTCGGAATCGAACGCTAACGAGCGGCCACGATCGTCATCCGACGATTTCGACATGCGAAAAATCGGACCGGAAACTTTGACCGCTCGGCGCGTCGAAGTGCGCAAAAGACGCGATCGGGACGACTTCACGCCGCATGACCCCTTTTAAACGATGACGTTCTTACCGATTGCGGTGCATTGAATCCGGCAATGCAGGTGGTGTGCGCGGATAGATTTATTCGATGATCGGCGAATGCGCGACATGCCTCTCCTATACTGACAGGGACAGCTTTTCACGGGAGGACAGCCAATCGGCACGAGTGCATCGATCATGCCGTATCGTCGTGCGACCGGTGGCCAGACCTCGCTGCAACCTGCCGCGGTCCCGGCAGCTACGCGCGCCGGGCCGCTTCACAAGGAGCCACGATGCCCTACGTCCTGATCGTCGAAGACGATGCCGATACGCGGGCGATGCTCGCAACGCTCGCACGCACGCAGCAGCTTGCCTGCGATACGGCCGCGACGCTCGAGGAAGCGCGCACGCTCGTGTCGACGAATACCCCCGATCTCGTGCTGTGCGATCTCGTGCTGCCGGACGGCAACGGGATGGATCTGTTCGATGCGTTGCCAAAGCATTCGCACTGCGAAATGGTGCTGACCACCGGCCACGCGAGTCTCGAAACCGCGATCGATGCGCTGCGTCGCGGCGCAACCGACTACCTGGTGAAGCCGCTGAACATGCAGCGGCTGAACAGCATCTTCGCGCGCGTGCCGCGCACCACCGCGCTGCATGAAGAGATTGCCGAACTGCGCTCGGAACTGCAGCGCCTCGGCCGCTTCGGCCGCATGCTCGGCAGCTCGCCCGCGATGCAGACCGTCTACGACGCGATCGGCCGGGTGGCGCGTACCGAGGCGTCGGTGCTGCTGACGGGCGAATCGGGCACCGGCAAGGAGCTGGCCGCGCAGACGGTGCACGACCTGAGCCTGCGCCGCCGCGGCCCGTTCCTCGCGGTGAATTGCGGCGCGATCGCCGCGAACCTCGTCGAGAGCGAGATGTTCGGCCATGACCGCGGCAGCTTCACGGGCGCGGAGCGCCAGCACAAGGGCTTCTTCGAACGCGCGGACGGCGGCACGCTGTTTCTCGACGAGATCACCGAGATGCCGCTCGAGTCGCAGGTCAAGCTGCTGCGCGTGCTCGAGACGGGGCGCCTCACGCGGCTCGGCTCGACGCGCGAGATCGATGTCGACGTGCGCATCGTCGCGGCGACCAACCGCGACCCGGAGGCCGCGATGGCCGACGGCAAGCTGCGGCCCGACCTGTTCCACCGGATCAACGTGTTCCCGATCCCGCTGCCGTCGCTGCGCGAGCGCGGCGACGACATCCCGATGCTCGCCGATGCATTCCTGCAGCAGTTCAACGCCGAAAGCGGCCGCACATTGCGGTTCTCGCCCGCCGCGCGCGACGCGCTGAAGACTTATGCGTGGCCCGGCAACGTACGCGAGCTGCGCAACTTCGTGCAGCGCGCGAGCATCTTCTGCGACGCGGACGTAATCGATACGCTGCCGCCGCCGATCATGGACGAACTGTCGAACCTGGCCGATTCGCACGAGGATCGTGTGACCGTGCCGTTCGGCACGTCGCTCGAGGAAGCCGACCGCAAGCTGATCCTCGGCACCATCGCGCAATGCGGGGGTGTGAAGGCGCAGGCGGCCGAGGTGCTCGACGTCAGCCTGAAGACAATCTACAACCGGCTCGCGCAGCTCGAAGACGAGGCGGACAAGCCGGAATCCTGATGCAGCCGCGACCGACTCGCAGGCAGGAGCGTGATCGATGATCGATATTTCGCGGACCCGCGCCGGCAACTACGTCACGGCCGTGATGCTGGTTGCGATCGCCACCGTGCTGCAGGCGCTCGCGATCCGCTTCGGCGGCGTGAACCTGCCGCTCGTCCTCTACTATCCGCTGCTCGCGGGCGCCGCGTGGGCGACGTCGTTCCTGTTCGGGATGGCTGCGACCGTCGTCAGCGGCCTGCTCGTGTGGACGCTGTTCCTCTCGGATCCCGTGGCCTATACGCAGCCGCTGCCCGATCGGCTCATGCAGCTCGGCACCTTCGTGCTGATCTGCGCGCTCGTCTGCGCGATCGTGTCGATGCTGCGCCACGCGCGCTTCACGAACGATGCGGCGGTGCGGCGCGAAGCGGCCGCGCGCCGGCGGCTCGAAGCCGTGCTGCAGGCGCTGCCGCATGGCGTGATCGCCACCGATACGAACGGGCGGCTCACCTACATCAACGCTGCCGCGGCCGCGCTCGTCGGCGCCCGGCCGGACGATGCGCTGGGCCGCGCCGCGCGCGACGTGCTGCGGATCGTCGATCGCGATGGCCGGCGCGTTCAATCGACACCGCTCGATCTCGCGCTCGGCGGCGAGGGTGTCGTGTCGGATCGCCACTGGCTGCAGGGGGAGAGGAGCGAGCCGGTGCCGATCGCCGAGGTGGCCTCGCCGCTCGCCGATGCGGACGGCAACGTCGATGGCGCCGTGCTGCTGCTGCGCGCCGCCGACGCGGACCGTTCGCGGGTCGATGCGTCGCGGTTGCAGCGCGCCGTCGTCGATGCGTCGCCCGACGCGATCGTCGGCATCGATACCGACGGACGCATCGTCAGCTGGAACCCGGCCGCGCAACGCATGTTCGGCTATGACGAAAGCGCTGCGCATGGGCGCACGTTCGAATCGCTGGTGGCGATGCGCTGGCTGAAACGCAAGCCGCTCGTCCAGTCGTTCGACGACATGCACGCAGCGGTCGGGCCGATCGACCTGCTGTGTGTGCGACGCGATGGCCGGCGCTTTCGTGCGACCGTGTCGGCGGGCCCGGTACGCGGCGACGCGCGTGCCGCCGTCGCGCTGTCGCTGACGCTGCGCGAGGCTGGCGCGCAGCGCCGTCATGACCTGCGCGCGCAGCGGTCGCTGCAGGGCGCACGCGATGCGCGCGACCAGGCCGATACGTCGAACCGCCTGAAGGACGAACTGCTCGCGACGGTGTCGCACGAGCTGCGCACGCCGCTGAACGTGATCTACGGCTGGGTCGAGGTGCTGCGCAATTCGGGCGACAGCGCGCTGCAGCAGCAGGCGATCGACGCGATCGACCGCAGCGCGCGCTCGCTCACGCGGATGGTCGGCGACATCCTCGACGCGTCGTCGCTTGCCACCGGCAAGCTGCAGCTCGACGCGATGCCGGTGGACGTCGTGCGGCTGTTCTCCGATTCGGTCGGTGCGTTCCAGACGGCCGCGGCGTCGGCCGGCATCGTGCTCGAATTCGACTGTGCGGCGCCGACCTGCGTGGTGTCGGGCGATGCCGAGCGCTTGCGGCAGATGCTGTCGAACCTCGTGTCGAACGCGCTCAAGTTCACGCCGTCTGGCGGCAGCGTGACGGTCGGGCTCGCGCGCAACGACGCGCGGGTGGTGCTGACCGTGCGCGACACGGGGCAGGGCATCGTGCCGGCGTTCCTGCCGTACGTGTTCGACATGTTCCGCCGCGCGGATGATTCGCCGGCGTCGTCGCGGCGCGGGCTCGGCCTCGGCCTGTCGATCGTGCGGCATATCGCCGAGCTGCACGGCGGCGGCGTCACGGTCGAGAGTGCGGGCCGCAATCGCGGTGCGACGTTTACGGTGACGCTGCCGGCCGGCTGGCCGCCGGTCGGCGCGATGGCGTGGGGGAGTGCGCACATGGACGGCCTGCGCGCACCGCTGACGCTCGATACGCAACGCATCCTGATCGTCGACGACGATCCGACGACACGCGAGAGCCTCACCGCCGCGCTGACGACGTTCGGCGCGGCCGTCGCGATCGCGTCGACGGGCCGTGAAGCGCTCGCGGTGGCCGCCGACCTGCGGCCGACCGTCGTGCTGTCCGATCTCGCGATGCCCGATGGCGACGGCTTCTGGCTGCTCGACGCGTTGCGGCGCGCCGGCATGAACGGCGGCGGCGGGCCGCCCGGCATGCGGGTGCTCGCCGTGACCGCGCATGCCGGCCTGGCCGACGAACGCCGCGCGCTCGAGGCCGGGTTCGACGGCTATCTGTGCAAGCCGGTCGACGTACGCGAACTGGCGGACAAGATCTCGCGCGTGACGAAGCAGGACGGTTGACGCGGCGGCCGTCCGTCGTTGCCCCCGTTGCGACGACCTGTTTCGGTGATGCGGGGCCGACCTCGACCGGAGCCTGGCAGGCTGCATCGCGCGCGGCATTCGATGCGCGATCACGTCCGCTTCGGCTGCGACACGCCTTCGAGCACGTTCGCGACGTCGTCGCGCGCTGGGCCGACCGAGCGCGTCGCGATGTCCGCGAGCGACAACATGCCGACCAGCCGCTTGTCGTGGTCGACGACCGGCAGGCGCCGCAACTGCGCATCGGCCATGTAATGCTGGACCTCGTCCAGCGAATCGTCCTCGAAACACCATTCGATCGGGCCCGACGCGACTTCCTGAATCCGCGTCTCCGGCGGCTTGCCGACCGAGATCGCGCGCACCGCGAGGTCGCGGTCCGTCACCATCCCCACCAGCCGGTCGTTGTCGCACACGGGGAGCGCGCCGACGTCGTAGCGCTCCATCAGTTGCGCGGCATGGCGGATCGAATCGGTCGGCGCGATGCGCACGACGTCCTGCGACATGATTTCGTTGACGCGATGCATGACGACCTCCTGGCGGGTTGGATGGGGTGATTCCTGTGCGGATTCGGCAAACCGCATGCCGTCCGGCACGCGCGGCCCGTCACTCGCCGCTGCGTTTGCGCGAGTTCTGCCGAGGGATTTCGTCTTTCGTCATGCGTATCACGTAACGCCGCCCGTCGCGGGCGGGTCGCTCGCGGGAACATGTCCTCGAGCTGCGCGTCGACACGGCATTCCGAATGACGAATGACGCGTGCGCGTGTGGCCCGATGCTTATGCGACCGCGACGGATCGGCGGTTCGTCGTTCGTGCACCGGCGCGTCATGGCCGGGCCGGGCCGAATCCTTCATGGCAACGCGCCCGCGGACGACGAAGTCGCGAACGTTTCCGCAACGACCATGCCCGGGGTTGGCACGCGGCACGGGACTTGCCGTATCGACGGGGATGACGACGAAGATGACGACGACCACGCGCGCCGCGACCAGTGCCGGCCGTGCGCACATCACACGGAGGCACGATGACGATTCCAAAACGGCGAGAGGGCGTGCGCTACGAGCTCAACGTTTGCGGCGGCGGGTTCGATTCGGTGAAGAGCCACTTCAAGGAATGGAAGAGCGAACCGCTGATCTACCGACCCGAGCGCCGGATGTTCGAGGGCAAGGCTGATGTACGGCTGCTCGGAGAAGAGACGTTCGGCTCGACCGAGCCGGCGAGATTCGCGCTGCAGCGTGCGTGCGAGCCCGCCGACACGTATGCGCTCGCGGCACGCGTGCGCGACGACGGCCGCGAGCTGTGGCTCGTGATGGCCGCGTATGACGCATAGCGGCGCGCGGGCAGGCATCGCAGCGAACGACGGTGGTTCGAACGCCCGGCGCACTGCGGGACGATGTGCTCGACGCGTGAGCGGATGGCACGTGGATTGCGGATTGGCCGTGACCTGACCAACCGATTCCGCGGCTGTCGCGGACTTCAGGAGGTATTCAATGAAACCGATCCGCACGATACGCCCAGGCGCATGCCTGATGACCGTCGCGTGCGCGCTGGCCGCATGCACGCAACCTGCTCCCTACGGCGCGCGAGGCGCGCCGCCCGCGCCGCCCGGCGTCCACGCGCCGTCGCCGGGCACGACGATGCCCGATGCCAATACGCGTTACGAGACGCGGCCGTCGCCGGGCAACACGATGCCGCCGGGCGCGAATGCCGGCGACCCGGTCGACGTGCCGCCACCGGGCCCGAACGGCACGCCGGGTGACCCGCCGCTGCCGGGCACGCCGCCGCCGACGCAGTACTGAAACATTCCACGGCCGGCGCGTGGCGGGACGGTGCGCGAAATGCGTGCCCAAACTTGCCGACAGCTTGTAAAAAAGCGGCCCCGACGGTCTGCAGGACGGGGTGCGAACCCGCGTGACCCGCGACGCGGTGCGACCGGCCCGCCTGGCATGGAAGCTGCATTAATCCTGACCGAATACGAAACGAAACCCGTGAAACGTCAGGAGGACCATCGATGTCCGTCTCGCTTGCGCTGCAGATGCGACAGCATCTGGCACTTACGCCGAGGCTTCAGCAGTCGCTGCGGTTGCTGCAGTTGTCCTCGCTCGAATTTCAACAGGAATTGCGACAGGCGCTCGATCAGAATCCGTTCCTCGAGGATGGCCAAGGAGACGAGGAGGCTGCCACTGACGCAACCGGGCAGCCGGCCGAGGCCGCCGCGCCCGAAGCGGCACCCGAGCCCGACGACGCTCGCCTGCAGGACGGCGAAGTCCCCGAAGTGCCCGAGGTGTCCGAAGTGTCGTTGACGGCCGCGCCCACGCCGCGCGGCACGAGCCGCCAGGGCGACGATGCAGGCGGCCAATCGCCCGGCGAATGGCTGGCCGCGGAGCCGTCGCTGAATCAGCAGTTGCACGATGCATTGCGCCTCTATCCGTTGAACCGGCGTGACCGCGAAGCCGCGCGCATCGTGATCGACGCGCTCGACGAAGACGGCTACCTGCGCCAGGAACTGGCCGAACTGCTGGTCGCGGCCGACCCCGCGCTGCTGCTGTCGGAGCAGGATCTCGCGGTCGGGCTGCGGCTCGTGCAGATGCTCGACCGCCCGGGGCTGGCCGCGCGCTCGCTGTCCGAGTGTCTCGTGCTGCAACTCGACGCGATCCCGGCCGGCACGCCGGCGCTCGCGGAAGCGAAGGCAATCGCGCGCGAGCATCTCGAGCGTCTGGCACGCCGCGAGACGGCCGAGATCCAGCGGCGGATCGGCTGCGACGCGCCGACGCTGCAGGCGGCCTGCGCGCTGGTGCGCGGGCTCGACCCGCGCCCCGGCAATCATTACGGCAGCACGCGCGGCGACTACGTGGTGCCCGACGTGATCGTGCGCCAGGTGCGCGACGAGTGGATCGTGACGATCAACCCGGCCGTGCTGCCGCGCGCGCGGCTGCATGAACGCTATGCGACGCTGTTCGCGCAGTCGAGCGGCGAACGTGATTCGCCGCTTGGCCAGCAGCTGCAGGAAGCGCGCTGGCTGATCCGCAACGTGCAGAAGCGCTTCGAGACGATCCAGCGCGTCGGCGAATGCATCGTCGCGCGGCAGCGCGATTTCTTCCGCTACGGCGAGATCGCGATGAAGCCGCTCGTGCTGCGCGACATCGCCGAGGAACTCGACCTGCACGAATCGACCGTGTCGCGTGCGACGGGCAACAAGTACATGGCCACGCCGCACGGCACGTTCGAGTTCAAGCATTTCTTCCCGCGCAAGCTCGAGGCGGCCGGCAAGGGCGTGTGCTCGGCGGCGGCCGCGAAGGTGCTGATCCGCGACATGATCGCGTCCGAACGGCACACCGATCCGCTGTCCGACGTCACGCTCGCGCAGAACCTCGCGGGCCGCGGCATCCTGCTTGCGCGTCGCACGGTGACGAAGTATCGCCAGGCGATGAAGATTCCGCCGGCCGACCTGCGGCGCCGCGACGCCGCATGACGGTGGCCCGGGCGAGCCCGTCGCGGGCACGTGCCGACCGTCGCGTCGACGCGTGCGCCCACGACGGGCGCGCAACCCTGCCGGCGACGTCCCAGGCCCGGCAGCGTGCGGCGAGCGCCGCGCTGTCGGCCAGACACGGCAACACGAAAATGCAGGACCTCATGCCGCCGGCGAAGCCGATGGCCAGGTCGATGAGCGAAAAGGAACGTGAAAAAATGGCGTCCACGCCGAGACGCGGCAAACCGGAGCACAAGCACGATGCGTGACCGGCGACGACGTGTATTGACCACTGCTGCCATCCAGGAGGTATCCATGCTGCGATACGCCGTCATCTTCTTCATCATCGCGATCGTCGCGGCCGTGTTCGGCTTCGGCGGTATCGCGGCCGGCGCGGCCGAGATCGCGAAGATCCTGTTCTACATCTTCGTCGTGATCTTCCTGGTCACGCTGCTGCTGGGCGTCGTGCGACGATGAGCGGCGCACTCCGCCGGTCGCAGCGCATCGAGGAACTCGAGCATGCGCTCGCGAACGGTTTCCCGTCGGAATCGACCGTCGTCGTGCATGCGGACGACGCGTCCGGGCGGCTGACGATCCAGGTGTCATGGGTGCGCGTGCCGTCCGACGAGGACGCGCGCGAATGGCGTTGCACGGTCGACCTGCGGTTCGATCCGGACGTGATCACGCGCTATGCATCGCTCGGCGCGGCCGACCGGCTGCGCGTGCGCACGGTTCTGTGCGACCGCGCGCGGCGCGCGGTGGACGAGCGCAAGCCGCGCGTCGAGGAGGAGGCGATCGAATGCAACGTCGCGCTCGACGTGACGCGCGCCGAACTCGACGCGGCGCTGCGCGCGCCCTGACGCCGCTGCCGCTCGCGGGGTGGCAGCGCGGCGATCCGCGTGGCCGCTGCATCCCGAACGCAGCGAGCGCATGTCGATGCCTCCCTCAAACACTCCGGCGCAGGCGCCCGCGTGGCGACCCGATCGCGTGGCCGCGTGCATCGTCATGCACGCTTCAGCGCCGATGCTGCAGCCGGTGATACCAGTTCATCAGCGGCGTCGCGGTGATCCCGTGCGCGATCACAGATGCCGACACGACGGCCAGCACGGGAGCCACGAGCGGGCGCACCGTGCCGGAGGGCCCGTGTTCGAGCGCGAACAGCAGGTAGTAGAACGAGCCGATGCCCCGGATGCCGAACCACGCCATCAGCCGTCGCTGCGCAAGCGTCGCGCGCGAACCGGTGAGCGTGACCAGCACCGCAAGCGGGCGCACGGCGACGAACAGCACGACGACCAGCGAGGCCACGCCCCACGTCAGCAGCGGGCCCGGCAGTTTCATGAGCACGCTGCCGATCATCGTCATCACGAGGGCTTCGGCGATCCGTTCGAGTTCGATCGTGAAGCCGAGCACCGATTCGGCCATGAACGCGTGCGTTTTTTCCGGATGCTTCTCGGTGGCGACGACGTCGGACGAATCGATCTTGCCGATCACGTCGCGTGGCGCGCGGTCGCCGCTCGCGCGGTGCTCGACCCGGCGCATCGCGACCCCGGCCGCGAACGTCGCGATGAACCCGAATGCATGCGCGTACTGCGCGGCGCCGAACGACAGCACGATCAGCGCGAGCGCGAAGAAGCCTTCGAGGCCGAGCGCCTGGGCGTGGCGCGTGCGCAGCCAGCCGATCGTCTTCGTCGTGATCCAGCCGAGGCCGCCGCCGATCGCGGCCCCACCGGCGATGCCCCACAGCGCGGTGAGCGCGAACGCGCCCGACAGCGGCGGCAGCCCGTGCGTCGTGCCGGGCGCGCCGCACAGCGCGAGCCCGGCCAGCGCGAACGGCAGTGCGATCCCGTCGTTCAGGCCGCCTTCGCCCGACAGCGCGAAGCGCACGAGATCGCGATCGCCAGGGTCGTGCACCTGCACGTCGTGCGCGAGCACCGGGTCGGTCGGCGCGAGGATCGCCGCGAGCAGCAGCGCGGGGCCCAGGTCGAGCCCGAGTACGAGCATCGCGCACGCGGCCAGCAGCGGCACGGTGAGGCCCATCGCGACCAGGCCGAGGCTGCACGGCACGCGCCACAGCGGGTCGTTGAGCGGCACGCGCAGCCGCAGCCCGATCGCGAACAGCGAGACGAGCAGCGCGATCTCGACGATTTCACGCAGCAGCCGTGCGTCGCGTTCGAGATCGAGATCCAGCAGGCCGGCGCCGGCCGGGCCGAGCAAGACGCCGAGCACGAGATAGATCATCGCGCTGCTGACGGGCAGGTGGCGCAGCGCGGACGTCGCGACGCCCATGCCCATCAGCACCGCGCCGACGATCAGGTACCAGAGCGTCTCGTGCATGTATGCCGTCGCGGCAGGCCGGTCACGTGGTCGCGCGCCGTCAGGGCTTGCGGCCGAACGCTTCGCGCAGCTTCCGCTTCGCGCGTTCGAGCGTCGTGCGGCGCGTTTTCGGCAGGTTGCGGCCTGCGCGGTTCACGTAGAAGTTCAGCATCGACATCGCCGACTGGAACGGCGACGCATGGCGGCGGCGGCTGTGTTCGGCCGAACGCTTCAGCGACGCGGCGATCGCGGCCGGGTCGTCGGACTTGAAGATGTCGGGTTCGATGTCGAGCGCATCGCTTTTTTGCGTGACCTCGGCGGACCAGCGCTTGCGGTGGTGCGGGTCGGTGCCGCGGGTGCGGCCGGGGCGCCGCGTCAGGCGCTTGCCATGCGCATGGGTAGCGGTAGCGGAAGGCATTAAGTCGGCTCCATTGGGGTGACAGGGACGTAGTGACGCGGTTGGCGGCGCAAACCGCGTGCCGCGCGGCGCGCCTCATCCGTACGACGAACCCGTGCCGGGCGCGGCACGGGTGTTGCTCCAAAGGACAGGCTGGACATGCCATCCCGCCATCACGCAGGAGGACATCATGCAATCGCATTCCCGGATCTGGCTGGAAAACGACGAGTTCGACAACGATGCCGATGGCGACATGATCGACGCCGACGATCTCGATACGACGGTCCATGTCGACGTCGCAACGGGCAGGATCGTGTTTCAGGCGGCGTGGGCGGAGGCGGCCGATCCGCCGCCGGAGACCGCGCGGCATTCGGTCGTGCTCGTGCTCGATTGCGACACGATGGAGCGCTATGCGGACCTCGACGAAAGCACGCGGATGCGCGTGCACGCGCTCCTGCACGCCACGGTGGAGGACCTGCTCGACCGCCTGCCCGACGAACACGTGACGCTGACGGTCGAGCTGACCGACGCGATGCTCGACGCCGCGCGCAGTCTGCAGTAGCTGCGCCGATCGGCTTTCCGATACTCGATTGGCGCGCGCGAACGGGGCGGCAGGCACGCCGCTTGCTGCGCGACTGGCATGGCGCGTCACGCGCCACCACGCGGACGGAGGGGCTCATGAGCGGCAGATTGGAGCATTGCAGGCTAGCCATTCTCGCGATCGGGGACGCGCCGGTCGATCGCCTCTCGGCGCGGGGCGCCTGAGACCATGGCCACCGATTCCGCACGCCGTGTGACGCTGGTCGACGAGCCGCCCGTGTTCGACGGGGCGGCGCTGCAGTTGTGTTTCGTCGTCGATGTCGATGGCGAGCCGCAAACCTGGGCCATCACGGTCGAAGCGCTGGAAGATCATTTCGGCGCACGCTCCGCGCTGGAGGCCGACTTGCGCGATGCGTTCGAACAGGGCCGCGCGCGCATCGAAGCCGCATGCGCCGACGTGCTGGGCGACAGCAACGACAACGGTAACGGTAACGGCGGCATGGTGCTGCACAGCGGCTATTTCCGCGCGCCGGCCGGTCGTGCGCGAGCGGGCCTGTCCCGGTCTCGGGGATCCTGACCCCGGCTGGCTTTCCCGGTGCGTGCGTGCCGGTTTGCCTCCCGCGGTTTGCCTCCCGCATTACACACCGTTGAAAACTTTGCACCGCGCACGGGCCGCCGTGTGGTGCCACATCGCGCCGCGCGCACGCGGCACGGATGACGGAGGCGCCACGCAAACCGGCATGGTCCGTGCATGCATTGCTGCTCGCCGGCGCGCATCTCGCGCAGCCGCCAACGGGGAACGAGCATGCTGACCGCACATGAATTCGCCACGCTGCTCCTGGTGCATCGCGCACCGGAGCAGCTCCAGATCGACCGCGAGGATGTCCTTGCGCTGGTCGAACAGCACCTGATCGTGATGCAGCACGACGACGCGTCCGGCGAGCGCCGGCCTGCGTTGACGGCCGACGGACTGTCGGTCGTGCAGTGCGTGCAGCGCAACGACGCGAGCGAGCCCGACGTCACCGACGCGTGACGGGCGGATGCGCCGCGACGAGCACCGCGACGGGCAACGCGGCCAGGCAGCGGTCGAGCGGCAGCATGCGTCCCGGCACGTCGATCGTATCCCGCGCATTCAGCCCGTCCGTCCATGGCCCGTCGATATCGCGCGGCAGCACGACCGCCGTTTCGCCCCATTGCGCGGGTTCGACGCGCGGCACTTCCGGTGCTTCGCCGAGCAATCGGCCCGCGAGCCGCGTCGCGACCACCACCACGGTGGCCTCCTCGCTGCACCGCGCGAACGCCACCGCATGCCGCCCGAGCGGACCGCGTACGCGCAGCGGCACGTATGCGCCATCCGCGAACGTCACCGGCCATCGCGCGCGCAGCGCCAGCATGCGCTCGACCAGCGCCCGCTTCACGCGCGCATCGGGCCACGTCGCCAGATACGACGCGACCGGCTCGTCGACCCGCTCGGCCGCGAGCGCCGCGAACGGCACGTCGCGGCGGTTGTCCGGATCGACGAGCGAGTGATCCCATGATTCAGATCCTTGATACAGGTCGGGCACGCCGGGCGATGCCATCCGCAGCACGGCCTGCGTCAGGCTGTTGACGACGCCGGCCGGCGCGATCCGCGCGACGAACGCATGCAGCCGGTGCGCGAAGTCGCCGGCGCCGCACGGCCTCAGGATCGCGCGCACGAACGCTTCGCAATCGCGCTCGTAGCGCATATCCGGCGCGAGCCAGTCGGTGTGCCGCTTCGCCTCGCGCAGCGCTTTCGTCTGCCACTGCACGACGCGCTCGGTGAGCGCCGCGAGCCCCGCCGCGTCGTCGGGCGCGAGTCCAGGCGGCCAGCAGCCGACGAGCGTCTGGTACAGCATCGCCTCGGCGGCCGGCCCCGGCGCCCATGCGAGGTCGCGATGCGCGCTGCCGCGATGCGGCCGGTTGAGCGCGGACCAGTCGAGCGACACCGCGCGCCACGCGTCGGGTATTTCGCTGAGCACGGCCAGCCGCGCACGGGCATCCTCGCCGCGCTTGTGGTCGTGCGTGGCGGTGGCGACGAGCCCGTGCGGCACGGTGCGCGCGCGGCGCCGGTTGCGCGCATGGAACGCGCCGCGCGACAGGCTGAAGTCGCCCGCGTCGGCGCCGACCTCGTTGCGCGACAAGAGCCGGCCGTAACGATAGTGAGCCGTATCCTCGACGCCCTTCGCGGCCAGCGGCGCGGTGAGCTGCGCGAACGCGACGCGCGCCGCGTGCAGTGCGGCGGCGTCCGCGCGCGGCACGCGTGCGACCGGCAAACCGAGCCAGGTGGCGACGTGATCGAGTGCGAACCGGTCGGCAGGATCGATGGCCGCGACCGCCCGTTCGTACGCCTGCGCGAGCACGCGACGATCGGCGTCGGCCGGTTCTTCGTCCTGCACCGGATACATCCGGTACACGGGCAACTGCACCGCGAGTTCCCCCAGTACGCGCCGAATCGCGATCCGGCTCACGTCGCGTGTCGCGGGTGCCGCACGCGCAACGCCGTGCAACGCCCGCGCGGCGCGCGCATGCTCGACGGCGAGCTGGCGCATCAGCACGCGCCGCTTGCCGTCAAGCGCTTCCTGCGCGAAGGTGCGCGACGAACCCGACACGTGCGCCCAGTGCGCGGCGAGCGGCGCGGCGCCGGCCGGATCGTGCAGCAGCGCGCCGACGTCGTTCATGAAGTCGTAGCCGGTCGTGCCGTCGACGGCCCAGTCGGCGCGCAGCGTTTCGCCGGGCGCGAGGATCTTCTCGACGACGATATACGGCCGCGCGTCGCGTTGCGCGGCAAGCCGCTGATGCAGCCGCCGGCAATATGCGCGCGGATCTCAGTAAGTCGTGGTCGGGCGTGCCGTCGACGGCCCAGTCGGCGCGCAGCGTTTCGCCGGGCGCGAGGATCTTCTCGACGACGATATACGGCCGCGCGTCGCGTTGCGCGGCAAGCCGCTGATGCAGCCGCCGGCAATATGCGCGC
>NZ_VWWH01000160.1:0-8558 GCF_011753045.1 Burkholderia sp. Ap-955 | reverse complement strand
TGGTGGCCGACGAAGTGATCGGCGGCTTCGGCCGCACCGGCGAATGGTTCGCACACCAACACTTCGGTTTCGAACCCGATCTCATCACGATGGCGAAGGGCCTCACGTCGGGCTACGTGCCGATGGGTGCGGTCGGCATTCACGAACGCGTGGCGCGACCGATCATCGACAACGGCGAATTCAACCACGGCCTCACGTACTCGGGGCACCCGGTCGCGGCGGCCGTCGCGGTCGCGAACCTGAAGCTGCTGCGCGACGAGGGCATCGTCGAGCGCGTGAAGAACGATATCGGGCCGTATTTCCAGCGCCGGCTGCGCGATGCGCTGGGCGACCATCCGATCGTCGGGGAGATTGCGGGAGCGGGGCTGGTCGCGGGCGTTCAGCTTGCGTGCGACCGGGACCGGCGCGAGCGGTTCGGTGCGAATGTCGATATCGGCACGATCTGCCGCGATTTCTGCTTCAACGGCAACCTGATCATGCGTGCGACCGGCGACCGCATGCTGCTGTCGCCGCCGCTGGTGATTCGCGAGGCGGAGGTCGACGAGATCGTCGACAAGGCGAAGCGCGCGTTCGATACGACGGCGGAGCGGGTGGCGCGCGCGGAGTAAGCCGGTGTTCCGCGGCAAGCGCCGCGGAACACACTCGCCACCAAAACGAAAAGGCCCTGCGTCGTGAGACGCAGGGCCTTGAATTCTTTGGTGGGCGGTACTGGGATCGAACCAGTGACCCCTGCCGTGTGAAGGCAGTGCTCTACCGCTGAGCTAACCGCCCAAAGAAGCTGAAATTATGTCAGGGCTTTGAGGGTCTGTAAAGCACTTTCTGCAAATATTTTTCAGATACCCGCACATACCTGCCGGCCGGCCGTGCGCTCAGCCCGCGAGCGCGGGCAGTGCGTCGATCGACGCGCGCACGTAATCCGCGAAGCGCAGCGCAACCGGCTCGGTGGTGCCGCTCCGTTTCAGCGCGAGCGTGCGCGATTCGAGCGATGCATCCTTCAGCGGCCGGAACGCGAGCCGCTCGCTCTTCACCTGCTGCAGCACGCGCGGCACGAGCGCGATACCCATCCCGAACTCGATCATCGACAGGATCGTCTGCCACAGCCGTGCCTCGTGGCGGATCAACGGGCTGAAGCCGGCATTCACGCACTGCGCGATGATCAGGTCGTGATAGTGCGGTGCCGCTTCGCGCGGGAACAGGATGAACGGTTCCGCGGCCAGCGCGGCGAGCGCGACCTGCTTGCGCTGCGCGAGCGGATGCGCGGCTGGCAGGCAGCACACGAACGGTTCCGCATAGACGGGCGTCGATTCGACCTCGGGCGGGAAGTGGCCCCAGTGCGCGTAGCCGAGATCGATCTGGCCGCGCTGGATCGCTTGCACCTGCGCCTGCGTGTTCATTTCGCTCAGCACGACTTCGACACCGGGGTAGTCGGCCTCGAAGCGTCGCACGGCATCCGGCAGCCCGCGATACAGCATCGAATGGACGAAGCCGATCCGCAGCCGGCCCGCGAGCCCCGACGCGGAGCGCACCGTCAGGCGTTCGGCCTCGGCTGCCTGCAGCAGCAGCCGGCGCGCTTCGCCGAGCAGCACCTCGCCCGCGTTGGTCAGCGCGACGGTCTTGTTGGTGCGCGAGAACAACTGCACGCCGAGCGCGTCCTCGAACTTGCGGATGTCGAAGCTCAGCGCCGGCTGCGAGATGAACAGGCGTTTCGCCGCGCGCCCGAAATGCAGTTCCTCGGCGACCGCCACGAAGTAGCGCAACTGCTTCAGTTCCATGGTGTCTCCTCGCGGCATCGGCATCGATAAGCGATATCTATCGTACCGGATAAATCCTGTATTGGACGCTTATCGATCGCGCGCCTACGCTCTGCGGAAGGCTTTGCACGGGACTGGCCGGGCGCCGCGGCGCCGCCGTCAGCCAACGTGCAGGTAACCCAGGAGACGCACGCATGAACGACACCGCTCGCACGCCGGAGCCCGGCGCATCCAACATCCCCGACAGCCGGGGCATCAATTTCTTCACCGTCGATCCCGATCTCGGCGCGTTGCTGAAGCTGCATCTCGGCGATGCCCGCTATACCGCGCTCGAGCCGCAACTGCGCGCACTCGGCGCACGCGTGTCGGGCGAGCTCGACGAATGGGCGTCGCGCGCGGACAAGCACCCGCCCGTGCTCGAGCACCGCAACCGGCGCGGCGAGGCCGTGCAGCGGATCGACAAGGATCCCGCGTATGTCGCGCTCGAACGCGTCGCGTATGCCGAGCTCGGGCTCGCGTCGCTGAGCCACGGGTCCGAATCGGTCCCGCCGCTCGTCAAGTACGCGCTGACGTTCCTGTTCGTGCAGGCGGAATTCGGGCTGTGCTGCCCGGTCAGCATGACCGATTCGCTGACGCGCACGCTGCGCCGTTTCGGCGATCCGGCGCTCGTCGCGCGTTACCTGCCGATGCTTGCGTCATGCGACTTCGACACGCTGTACCAGGGCGCGATGTTCATGACCGAACAGGCGGCGGGCTCCGACGTCGGCCGGATCGCGACGCGGGCGACGCGCGAGACGGACGCGCACGGCGAGACCCTCTGGCGCCTGACCGGCGACAAGTGGTTCTGCTCGAACGCGGATGCCGATCTCGCGATGGTGCTCGCGCGGCCCGAAGGCGCGCCGGACGGCATCAAGGGCCTCGCGCTGTTCCTGCTGCCGAAGACGCTGCCGGACGGCACGCGCAACCGCTACCGGATCGTGCGCCTGAAGGACAAGCTCGGCAGCCGTTCGATGGCGAGCGGCGAGATCGTGCTCGAAGGCGCGCAGGCGTATCTGATCGGCGAGATCGGCCGAGGCTTTCACCAGATGGCCGACATGATCAACATGTCGCGGCTGTCGAACGGCGTGCGCGCGGCGGGGCTGATGCGGCGCGCGTTGAACGAGGCGCTGCACGTCGCTGCGCATCGCGAGGCCTTCGGCCGCAAGCTGATCGAGATGCCGCTGATGCAGCGCCAGTTGCTGAAGATGCTGCTGCCGGCCGAGGCCGCGCGCGCGATGTTCATGCAGATCGCGCTGCTGCTGCCGCAGGCCGATGCAGGCGACGAGCAGGCCGCGCGCTGCGTGCGGATCCTGACGCCGCTGATCAAGTTCCGCGCGTGCCGTGATGCGCGCCGCGTGACGGGCGATGCGATGGAAGTGCGCGGCGGCACTGGCTACATCGAGGAGTGGAGCGACGCGCGCGTCGTGCGCGATGCACATCTCGGCTCGATCTGGGAGGGCACGAGCAACATCGTCGCGCTCGATGTCGCGCGGGCCGCGCAGCGTGAGCACGCGCTCGATGCGCTGCGTGCGTTCCTCGGCGACCGCCTCGGCGCGGCGCCGCTGCCCGATGCGAGCCGTGCGGCGCTGCGGCGCATCTTCGCGCGCGCCTGCGACGCGCTCGCGCGGGTCGCGGCCGAAGGCGACGATGCACGCGTGCGGCAGGCCGCGTCGGCGCTGTACTACGCAAGCGCGGCGGTGCTGATGGCGTGCGAGGGCGCGCGGCTTGCGCCGGATTTCCGGCGGCTTGCGCTCGCGCACCTGGTCGTGCGCCACAAGCTGCTGCCGGTCGATCCGCTCGCGCCGGCATCGCGCGACGACGAATCGGCCGCATGCGCCGCGCTGCTGCGCGGCGCGCCGATCCCGCTCGATACCGCGCTCGACCTGCTGCCGGAGGTCGAACGATGAGCACGACACGTGGCGCGCTGGACGGCCTGAAGGTCGTCGACCTGAGCCGGGTACTCGGCGGCCCGTACTGCACGCAGGCGCTCGCCGACCACGGGGCGACGGTGGTCAAGATCGAGCCGCCGGACGGCGACGAGACGCGCGGCTGGGGGCCGCCGTTCCTCGGCGATACCGCGTGGTATTTCATGGGCGTGAACCGCAACAAGGAAGGGCTCGCGCTCGACCTGTCGCGCGACGAGGGGCGCGCGATCCTGTGGCGCCTGCTCGAAGACGCCGACGTGCTCGTCGAGAACTTCAAGCCCGGCACGCTCGCGCGCTGGGGGATGGATTACGCGCGCGACCTGCAGCCGCGCTTCCCGCGCCTGATCCACTGCGCGGTGACGGGCTTCGGCGAAGGCGGCCCGCTCGGCGGGCTGCCCGGCTACGACGCGGTGATCCAGGCGATGGCGGGGCTGATGAGCGTCAACGGCGAGCGCGACGGCGACGCAACGCGCATCGGTCTGCCGATCGTCGACATGGTCACGGGCCTCAATGCGCTGGCCGGCATCCTGCTGGCGCTCGCGGAGCGAGAGAAGAGCGGGCAGGGGCAATCGATCGACATCGCGCTGTACGACTGCGGCGTGTCGCTGCTGCATCCGCACCTGCCGAACTTCTTCGGCTCGGGCCGCGTGCCGGCGCGCAGCGGCAACGCGCACCCGAACATCGCGCCGTACGACAGCTACCGCACGGCGACCGTGCCGATCTTCCTCGCGGTCGGCAACGACCGGCAGTTCGCGCGGCTCGTCGCGCATCTCGGCGTGCCGGCGCTCGCGGGCGATCCGCGCTTCGTCGACAACCGCAGCCGCTGCGCGCACCGGCCCGAGCTGAAGGCCGAACTGGAAGCACGGCTCGCCGCGCACGCCTGCGAGCCGCTCGCGCGCGACCTGATGGCGGCCGGCGTGCCGTGCGGGCCGGTGCGAACGGTCGCCGACGTCGCGCACGATCCGCATGCGCTGCACCGGAAGCTGTTCGTCGAGATCGGTGCGTATCGCGGCACGGCGTCGCCGGTGAAGCTGTCGCGCACGCCGGCCACCTATCGTTCGCCGCCGCCCGCACTCGGCGGCGACACGCGTGCGGTGCTCGATCGCCTCGGCGTCGATCCCGCGCTCCAGCAGCATTTGCTCGACGCCGGCGTGCTGAAGATCGCACCCGACCAGACGTGACCGACCGACGCGCGCGCCGGTAAGCATGGCCGGCCGACGAAACGGAACGTCAAGCAACGCAACGTCAAGCAACGCCGCTGGCCGGCGGCGCGATGCCGGCCACCCGGGAAAGGCGCGCGACAGTCGCGCCCCCGACACACAAACATGGAGACATCGATGAGCCGCCAGCAATCCCCGACCGCCGCACCGCAGCCGCGACCCGGCCGCGCCGCCTTCGCGGCGTTCGTCGGCACCACGATCGAGTGGTACGACTTCTACATCTACGGCACGGCCGCGGCGCTCGTGTTCGGCAAGGTGTTCTTTTCGAGCACGATGGATCCCGGCGTCGCGACGCTGCTTGCGTTCGTCACGTTCTGGGCCGGCTTCGCCGCGCGGCCGCTCGGCGGCATCGTGTTCGGGCATCTCGGCGACCGCGTCGGCCGCAAGACCGCGCTCGTGATCACGCTGGTGATGATGGGGCTGGCCACGACCGGCATCGGCCTGTTGCCCGGCTATGCGCAGATCGGCGTCTGGGCGCCGGCCGGCCTCGTCGTGCTGCGCGTGCTGCAGGGCATCGCGGTCGGCGGCGAGTGGGGCGGCGCGGTGCTGATCGCGAGCGAAAACGCGCCGAAGCATCGCAGCATCCTGTATGCGGCGTTCGCACAGCAGGGCTCGCCCACCGGCAACCTGCTCGCGACTGCCGCGTTCTTCGCGCTGAGCGCGCTGCCGACACCGTCGTTCCTGATGTGGGGCTGGCGCATGCCGTTCCTGCTGTCGGCCGTGCTCGTGATCATCGGCATGGTGATCCGGCTGAAGCTCGAGGAGTCGGCCGACATGCAGCGCGTGCTCGCGCGCAAGCGCACCGTGAAGCTGCCGTTGCGCGACGTCGTGCGCGATCACTGGGTGGTCGTGCTGCTCGCGGCCGGCACGCTGCCGGTGATCAACGTCACGTACTTCCGCAGCACGTTCGCGCTGTCGTGGGCGACCAAGGAACTCGGTTACGCGCAGGGTACGTTTCTCGGCATCCTGTCGATCTCGCTCGTCGTGCAGTTCCTGATGCAGCCGGTCGGCGCGTGGTTCGTGTCGAAGGTCGACATGCGTCGCGCGATGTGTTGGATCCTGATTCCGGAAATCGTGCTGATGCCCGTGATGTTCCATGCGCTCGCGACGCGGTCGTACTGGGTGGCCGTCGCGGGCATGTGCATCTCGACGATTCCGTCGGCGATGTTCTATGGCGCGGTCGGCGGCGTGCTCGCGCGCGTGTTTCCGGCCAACATCCGCTACACGGGCCTGTCGCTCGCGTACCAGTTGAGCGCGCTCGTCGTCGGCGGCGGCACGCCGGTGCTCGCGCAGGCGATCCTCAATTCGACCGGCAGCATCGTCGGCGTCGCGATCGCATCGGGGCTCTATGCGTTCGTGTCGCTCATGTGCATGCTGGCGCTGCTGAATCGCACCGGGTATCGCGCGGACGAACTGTCGACGGCCGAACGCAGCGACGCGGCCGAATGGGGCACCGAAGGCGGCAGTGCGGAAGCCGCGGCCGACGGGAATGCGCAGCCGGGCAAGGGCGGCGCGCTGAAGCCGGCTGGCTGAGCCGCGCGTAACGCCGTAACGACGGAGCGCACCGAACGCATCGAACGCACCGAACGCACCGAACGCACCGAACGCACCGAACGCACCGAACGCGCGCGCCCCAAAAGAAAACGGCACCGTGCGAAACACGGTGCCGCTTTCTCCGGAGCGCGTGGCCGGCAACTTGCGCCGGCCGCGTGCCATCGCATCCTCAGCCTTCCGTCGGCGGCACGTAGCCGGACGCCTGGTCCGCGCCGTCGCCGAAGAAGTACTTCTCCGTCTGCTTCATCAGGTACTGGCGCGCGCGCGGGTCGGCCATGTTCAGGCGGTTTTCGTTGATCAGCATCGTCTGCTGCTTCAGCCAGCCTTGCCACGCTTCCTTCGAGACGCTCTCGTAAATGCGCTTGCCGAGTTCGCCCGGCAGCGGCGGGAAATCGAGGCCTTCGGCTTCCTTGCCGAGCTTCGCGCATTGGATCATTCGAGCCATCGTGTACTTCTCCTGTAATCGGTCTGGGGGGAAGGGCAGTCGTGCCTGCGCTCAGAGCTGTTTCATCAGCACGAGCGACTTGCGCTGCCAGTTATAGAGTTTGCGGCGGTCTTCCGGCAGGTCGTCGACGCTGACCTTGACGAAGCCGCGCTTGAGGAACCAGTGCTCGGTGCGCGTCGTGAGCACAAAGATGTGCGTGAGGCCGCGCGCGCGGGCGCGCTGCTCGATGCGCTTGAGCAGGCGTTCGCCGTCGCCCGAGCCCTGCGCTTCCGGCGCGACCGTCAGGCACGCCATCTCGCCGATCTTCTCCTGCTGGTACGGGTACAGCGCCGCGCAGCCGAACAGCACGCCATCGTGCTCGATTACCGAGAAATGGTCGATGTCGCGTTCGATCTGGTGGCGGCCGCGCCGCACCAGCGTGCCGTCCGACTCGAGCGGCTCGATCAGCGACAGGATGCCGCCGACGTCGTCCGGTGTCGCTTCGCGCAGGCTTTCGAGGTTCTCGTACGAGATCATCGTGCCGACGCCGTCGTGCAGGAACAGTTCGAGCAGCATGCTGCCGTCGAGCGATTGCGGGATCAGGTGCGCCCGGGTCACGCCGCCGCGGCACGCGCGGATCGAATGCTTCAGGAAGAACGCGTCGTCGCCCTGGACGTTGCCGGAATCGAGCAGCTCGGCCGCCGCGTCGAGCGACATTTCGCGGATCAGCTCGCCTTCGTCGTCGACGATGCCGGGGCCGTCGGTCAGGAACACGATCTTGTCGGCGCGCAGCGCGATCGCGGCGGCCGAGGCGACATCTTCCATCGACAGGTTGAACGCTTCGCCGGTCGGCGAGAAGCCGAGCGGCGACAGCAGCACGAGCTTGCGGCTCGCGAGCGAATGACGGATCGATTCGGCGTCGATCTTGCGCACGATGCCCGTGTGCGCGAAATCGACCCCGTCGAGAATCCCGACCGGCCGTGCGGTCACGAAGTTGCCCGACACGACGCTGATGTGCGCGTGCGCCATCGGCGAGTTCGGCAGACCCTGGCTGATCGCGGCCTCGATGTCGAGACGCACTTCGCCGGCCGCTTCCTTCGCGGATTCGAGCGCGCGCGCATCGGTGATGCGCAGGCCGTGCGAAAACTCGGATTCGACACCGTGCAGGCTCAACTGCTCCTCGACCTGCGGACGCGAGCCGTGCACCAGCACGATCTGGATACCCATCGCCTGCAGCAGCGCGATGTCGGACACGAGCGCATTCAGCAGCCCCTGCTGCACCACCTCGCCGCCAAACCCCACGACGAACGTGCTGTTGCGGAACTTGTGGATATAGGGCGCGACGGAGCGCATCCAGTCGACGAACTGCGCGTGATTGGCGGTCGAGTCGTCGGCAGCCGGCGGCGTCGTGGCGCCGGTCTGGGCGGGAGGGAGGTCGGTTTGGGAATTCATGGGCGGGATTATAATGCGCCCCCATGTCGAATGTACCTAAAAGTCCCGCGCCGACGCGGGCCAAAGCGCCGTCGGCCCGGCACCCGGATGGTGCGGCCGATGCACGCCAGCAGCAGGGCCAGCCGCCGCGCCGGCAGCAGGAACAGCAGGCGGGCAAGCCTGCACACGCGCCGCGCGGGCCGCGCGGCGACGA
>NZ_VWWH01000159.1:0-8747 GCF_011753045.1 Burkholderia sp. Ap-955 | reverse complement strand
CACCGGCATGCGCGGCGCGCGGCGCATCGGCCACCTGCACCGCATACTGCGCGAGCACCGGCGCCTCGAACAGCGCGCGCACCGGCACGTCGCGGCCGAGCCGTTCGGCCACGCGCGTCGCGACGCGCACGGCGGCGAGCGAATGGCCGCCGAGATCGAAAAAGTGATCGCCACGGCCCACGCGCTCGAGATTCAGCACGTCGCACCAGATCGCCGCGAGCGCGGCTTCGTCGCCGTCGTGCGGCGCTTCGTACGCCCGTTCGACGCGTACCGGCGCCGGCAGCCGTGCGCGGTCGACCTTGCTGTTCGCGTTACGCGGCAGCGCGTCGAGCACGATCAGCTGCGCGGGCACCATGTAATCGGGCAGCGTGCGGCGCAGGTGCGCGTCGAGCGTCGCGGCTTCCACCGGCTGCGCGGCCGCCTGCGCGTCGGCGGTCAGTTCGACATACGCGACGAGCTGCGCCAGTGCGCCCTGCCCGTGCACGACCGCGCAGGCTTCGCGCACCGCGTCGTGCGCGGCAAGCTGGGCCTCGATCTCGCCGAGTTCGATACGCAGCCCGCGCAGCTTCACCTGGTGGTCCACGCGGCCGATGAAGTCGAACACGCCATCCGCGCGACGCCGCACGAGGTCGCCCGTGCGGTACAGCCGCGCGCCCGGCGCGCCGTACGGATCGGGCACGAAGCGCTCGGCCGTCAGCGCCGGGCGGTCGAGATAACCGCGCGCGACGCCGATCCCCTCGCCGCCCAGGTACAGTTCGCCGATCACGCCGACCGGCAGCGGATGCAGGCGTTCGTCGAGCACGTGCGCGGTGCGCGCGCCGACCAGCGTGCCGATCGGCAGGTACGCGGCGTCACCGAGCTTCGCGAGATCGTCGCCGGGCCGGAACATCCACAGCGTCGGCGTGATGACCGTCTCGGTCGGGCCGTAGCCGTTGACCACGCGCACGTTCGGCAGCGCGCGGCGCAGCATCGCGAACGCCTCGCGCGACGTCGCCTCGCCACCGACCGTCAGCGAACGCAGCGTCGGCGGCGCGCCGTGCGCGAGCGCCCATTCGGCGAGCTGCGCGGCGCAGCCGGGCGGCACGTAGGTCATCGTCACGCCGTCGCGGACCATCATCGCGCAGGTCTGCGCGGGCGGCCACAGCACGTCGGCCGTCACCGACACGGCGGCGCCCGACATGTATTGCGAAAACCAGCCTTCGTGCGCGCCGTCGAAGTTGACCGACTGGAACAGCAGGAACACGTCGTTCTCGCCCGCACCGTAGCGCTCGGCGATCGCCGCGCAATGCAGCGCGAACGACGCGTGGTCGACGATCACGCCCTTCGGCTTGCCGGTCGAACCCGATGTGTAGATCGCATAGGCCGCGTGGCCCGGCAGTACGTCCGGCAGCACGACGTGCGCGGCTTCGTCGAGGGCCTCGATTTCATCGGCGTGCCACACGCGCAGATCCGGCAGTTCGGGCAGCGACGCGGCGCTCGCGCGGTCGGTCAGCACGTGCGCGATGTTCGCGTCGCCGACGATCTGTGCGAGCCGTTCGCGCGGATGCGCCGGATCGAGCGGCACGAACGCGGCGCCCGACTTCAGCACCGCGATCAGCGCGACGAGCAGGTCGACCGAGCGCTGCAGTGCGACGCCGACGCGCATTTCCGGCCGGACGCCGGCCGCCACCAGGTGGCGTGCCAGCCGCGCCGCGCGCGCATCGACTTCACCGCGCGTCAGCGCGCGATCGATATCGGCGACGCCGTGTGCGTCGGGCCGGGCCTGAGCATGCGCGGCGATGCGGGCGTGCACCGGCACGAACGGTTCGGATTCGGTTGCGCCTGCCGGTGCGTTCCATGCGAAGAGTTGCGCGCGCTCATCGGCGGGCAGCCAGTCGAGATCGCCGATCGGCATGTCCGGGCGCGCGAGCGCATCGGCGAGCAGCGTGACGAAGCGTGCGGCCAGCCGAGCAATCGCGTCCGCCTCGAACAGGTCGAGTGCGTAGATGAAGGCGGCATCGAACGTGCCGTCCGGCGTCGCTTCGACCGACAGCGTCAGGTCGAATTTCGCGGACGGCGTGCCCGACGGCAGCAACGCGGCCGAAGCCGCGCCGAGCGCCGGCAGCGCGCGGCGCTCGCCGTAGGCGGCCATCACCTGGAACAGCGGATGGTGGCTCGCGCTGCGCGGCACGCCGAGCGCATCGACCACCTGCTCGAACGGCACGTCCTGGTGCATCTGCGCGTCGACGAGCGCGCGCTGGGTGCGTGCGACCAGCGACGAGAAATCGCCGTGCGCGGGCACGTCGACGTCGATCGCCAGCGTGTTGACGAAGAAGCCGATCAGGCCGGCGACTTCCGCGCGTTCGCGGTTCGCGGCCGGCACGCCGACGCAGATCCGCGCGTCGCCGGTCGCGCGCGCCAGCAGCGCATCGAGCGCGGCGAGCAGCACCGCGAACGGCGTGGCGCCCGATGCAGCCGCGAATGCGCGCAGTTGCGCGCCGATGCGTGCATCGAGTGAAAACACGTGGCGTGCGCCGCGCGCACTGCGGCGCGCGGGTCGTGCCGTCGCGCCCGGCAGCGTCAGCACGCCGCGTTGCGGATCGAGCCGTTCGCGCCAGAACGCGAGCTGGCGGTCGCGCTCGCCGGCGTCGAGCCAGCGGCGCTGCCACAGCGCGTAGTCGGCGTACTGGATCGGTAGCGGCGCGAGCGGCACCGGTTCGCCCGACGCATAGGCGCGATAGAACGACGCAAGCTCGAACAGCATCACGCCCGACGACCAGCCGTCCGACACGATGTGATGGACGGTCAGCGCGAGCCAGTGATACGTCGCGTCGAAGCGCACCAGATGCGCACGCACGAGCGGCGCCGTGCCGAGGTCGAACGGCTCGGCTTCGTCGGCCGTCGCGACGGCTTCCGCGCGCGGTACGCGCTGCGCGTCCGGCAACGCTTCGAGATCGGTTTCGCGCCACGGGCAGCGCAGCGGTGCGTTGATCGTCTGTGCGACACCGTCCTCTGCTTCGTCGAAGGTCGTGCGCAGCGCCTCATGGCGCGCGATCAGCGCGTCGCACGCAAGACGCAGCGCATGCGCGTCGAGCGGGCCCGTCAGTGCCAGGCGCTCGGTGATGTGATACGCGTCCGGCGCATCGATCAGCCGCGCGTGCAGCCACAGCCGCGTCTGCGCGAACGACGCCGGCACGCGGTCGTGGCGCGCCGTGCGCGGCGGAATCGGCAGCACGCGGAAGTCGATACCGGCCGCGCCGAGCTTGTCGATGAAGACCGCGCGCTGCGCGTCGGGCAGTTGCGCGAAACGCGTCGCGAGCGCGAGCCAGTCGGGTTGAACCTTCGTCATCCGTCGTCCTTATTGGGTTTCCAGTTCGCCGAGCAGCGCGTCGATCGCGCTCGCCGCATCGGTCTCGCCACGGGCCGCGCAGGCTGCGTCGATCGCTTCCGCGCAACGCGCCAGCGTGCGTGTGTCGAACAGCGTGCGCAGCGGCAGCGCGAGCCCCCAGTGCAGGTTCGCCTGCGCGTGAGCCTGCGTCGCGAGCAGCGAATGGCCGCCGAGCAGGAAGAAGTCGCCGTCGCGACCGATCGCATCCACGTGCAGCACGCGTTGCCAGATCCCGGCGAGCGCGCGTTCCGTGTCGGTCGCCAGCTCGACTTCGGCCGCTGCTTCGCGCACCGGCGCGGGCAGCGCATGGCGGTCGCACTTGCCGTTCGGCGTCACGGGCAACGCGTCGAGTTCGATCAATTGCGACGGCACCATGTAGGCCGGCAACTGCGCGCGCAGCGCATCGAGCAGCGCCGCCCGGTCAAGCGGGCCCGCGTCGCCGCATGCGACGTAGCCGATCAGTTGCTCGTCGCGCACGATCACGACCGCGTCGTTCACGCCAGGCGTCGCGCGCAGCAGCGCCTCGATCTCGCCCGGCTCGATCCGCTGGCCGCGCAGCTTCACCTGCGTGTCGACGCGGCCGAGATAGTCGAGCGCACCGTCGGCGCGCCGGCGCGCGAGGTCGCCCGTGCGGTACATGCGCGCGCCGGGCACGAACGGATTGGGCACGAAGCGCTCGGCGGTCAGCGCCGGACGGCCGAGATAGCCGCGCGCGAGGCCTGCGCCCGCGAGATACAGTTCACCGGTCGCGCCGGCCGGCACCGGCTGCCATGCCGCATCGAGCACGTGCAGTTGCAGATTCGCGATCGGATGGCCGATCGGCACCGCGACCGCAAGCGCATCGTCGGGGCCGCAGGTCCAGTGCGACACGTCGATTGCCGCTTCGGTTGGCCCGTACAGGTTCACGAGCGTCGCGTTCGGCAGCAGCCGCGCCATCTTCGCGACGAGTTCAGGCGCGAGCGCCTCGCCGCTCGCGACGATCAGACGCACGCTGTCGCACTGTGCAGCGGCCGAGAAATCGTCGAGATACGCGGCGAACGCGGCGAGCATCGACGGCACGAAGTGCAGCACCGTCACGCCGTGCGCATGGATCGCGGCCGCCAGACGCGCCGGATCGCGATGGTCACCGGGCGCGGCGATCGCGAGCTTCGCGCCGATCGCCAGCGGCCACACGAATTCCCACACCGACACGTCGAAGCCGAACGGCGTCTTGTGCAGCACGACGTCGTCGCGCGTCAGCCGGTAGGCGTGCTGCATCCACGCGATCCGGTTCGCGAGCGCGCCGTGCGTGTTGCCGGCGCCCTTCGGCTTGCCGGTCGAGCCGGACGTGTAGATCAGGTACGCGAGCTGCGCGTCGTCGATCGGGGCGGTCACGTCGGCGGTGTCGCTGGCGGCTTCATCGGCGAGCAGGTCTGCCACCGTCAGCAACTGCGTCGCGACGCCGTCGCCGAGCGCGGCCTCCACCTGCTCGTGCAGGTGGGCCTGCGTGATCGCCACGGCCGGCCGCGCGTCGCGCAGCATGTAGGCAATGCGCTCGGCCGGATAGTCGGGATCGATCGGCAAGTAAGCCGCGCCGGCCTTCAGCACGCCGACCAGCGCCATCACCATGTCGAACGAACGCTCGACGCACAGTGCAACCGGCGTGTCGGGCTGCACGCCGCGTCGGCGCAGCGCAGCCGCGATGCGTGACGTGCTGACATCGAGTTCGCGATAGGTCGCGCGATGCACGCCACCGTGAACGTCCGCGTATTCGAGCGCGATCGCGTCGGGCGTCGCCCGTGCCGCATCGGCGAATTGCAGATGCAGCGGCTGTTGCTGCGCAGCCGGCCATGCGTGGGCGGTGTCTTGCGCTCGCGCCAGTGCGCCACGGGTGGCTTCGTCGGCGATCGACAGCGTGCCGAGCCGCGCATCCGGCGTGCGGGCCAGTGCATCGAGTGCGCACGCGAACGCGCGGTGCCAGGTTTCAACCTGCCGCGCGTCGACGCGCGCGGTGTCGTAGCCGTAGTCGATCGTCAGCTCGGCACCGCTCTCGATCACCAGCGTCAGCGCGAAATCGGTCGCTTCGATGCTGCGCACGCCGCTCAACGCGAGTGCGCGCGGATCGGCGTCGCGCGCCGTATCGTCGACCGGGTAGTTCTCGAATACGACCAATGTGTCGAACAGTGCGCCGCCCGCGCCGCGCGCCCAGCGCTGGATGTCGGCGAGCGGCGTGTGGGCGTGCTCGGCGGCGGCCGCGTTCTCGCGTTGCAGCGTTTGCAGCCAGTCGGCCGCACGTTGCTGCGGCGCGGGCGCGGTGATCACCGGCAGCGTGTTGATGAAGAGACCGAGCACGCTGTCGACATCCGCGAGCGCATCGGGGCGGCCCGCGACGGTCGCGCCGAACGCGACGGCCGGCTGGTGCGTCATCCGCTGCAGCGCGAGCGCCCACGCGCCCTGCACCAGCGTGTTGACCGTCAGCTTCAGTGCGCGCGCCGTCTGCGCGACACGCGTCAGCGTGTCGGCATCGAGCGTCGCGCGCCACGTGACCATTTCGGCATCCGCGCGGTCGGCCGTCCGTTCCGCGATCAGCGTCGGTGCGTCGAGTCGAGCGAGTCGTTCGGTCCAGAAGCGCTCGTCGGCAACGCGGTCGCGCGTGCCGAGCCAGGCGATGAAGTCGCGATAGCGCAGCGCCGGGCGGCTCGCGAACGGCGACACGGCATCCGGGTCGCGATAGTCGCACAGCACATCGGCGAGCAGGCGCGCGGTGCTCCAGCCGTCGAGCAGCACGTGGTGACGCGTCCATACGACGCGCCATGCGTCGTCGGTCACGCGGATCAGCGTGAGCCGCATCAGCGGCGGCTCGCGCCAGTCGAAGCCGCGAGTGCGATCGGCGGCGAGCCATGCGTCGAAATCGGTATCGAACGTGTCGCCGCGCGTGCGCCAGTCGAGTTGCTCGACCGGCATCCGCGCATGACGATGCACGCACTGCAGCGGCGCGGCTTCGTCCGGCATCACGCTCGTGCGCAGGATGTCGTGGCGCGCGATCGACGCGTCGAACGCAGCCGCGAGCCGGTCGGCGTCCAGCGCGGTCGCGGTCGCGACGAGCTGGTTCACGTAGCTGGCGTGACCGGGGGCGAACAGCGCATGGAACAGGATGCCCTGCTGCATCGGCGACAACGGATACACGTCGTCGATCGTGCGCCAGTCGAGCGGCGTGCGCTCGATCGCGGCCTGCGTGAGCCCGGCGGCCTGCGCGAGCGGGAAATCGCCCGGCGTCGCGCCACCGCCGCGATGCGCGACGCGCGACGCGCAGGCGTCGACGAGCTCGCGCAGCGCCGATGCGAAGCGTTCGGCGAATGCGTCGATCGTCGCGCGCTCGAATTGCGGTGCGCCGTAGACCCAGTGCACTTTCAGCGTGCGTGCGCCATCGCGATCCGTGTCGAGATACGCGTGGATCGCGAGCGTATTGCCGAGCGGACCCTGTGGATCACGCTCGACGCCGGTGCCGCCGAAGCGCGGCACGAGCGTGGCATCGCGCGGCGCGTCGAACTGGCCGAGATAGTTGAATGTGACGCGCGGACGCGGCACGGCGGCCAGCGCCGCACGCGTCGCCGCATCGCCGTAGTGCGCGAGCACGCCGAAGCCGAGCCCCTTGTGCGGCACCGCGCGCAGCACGTCCTTGACCGCGCACAGCGTGTCGCTTGCCGTGGGGGCCACCGGCAGCATCACCGGGTAATGGCTCGTCAGCCAGCCGATCGTGCGGCTGGCATCCACGTCGTCGAACAGCGCCTCGCGGCCGTGCCCTTCCAGTTCGACGCGGCACGATGCGGCACCGCTCACGCCGGCCAGCGCCAGGGCGAGCGCCGCGCCCAGCAGTTCGATCGTCTGCGTGCGATAGGCGGCGTGCGCATCGGTCAGCGCCGCGCGGGTCAATGCCGCGTCGATCGTCTGCACGACAGTGGCCGCATCGGCATTCGTTGCCGCTGCGTCGGGATGATCAGGCACGATGTCGTCACCTTGCGCCATGCCGGCCCAGTAAGCGGCTTCGGTCGCGAACGGCGATGCCGGTTCCGTTGCCGCACGTGCAAGCCGCGCGGCCCACGCGTCCGCGCGCGGGCCCGGCTGAGACAGTCGAACCGGCGCGCGTTCGCATGCAGCACGATAGGCCGCGTCGAGGTCGTCGAGCAGGATGCGCCACGACACGCCATCGACGATCGCATGGTGAATCGCGAGATAGAGCTGCGTCGAGCCGTCCGGCAAGCGTGCCGCGCAGGCGCAGGCAAGCGGCCCGCAGCCGAGGTCGAGACGGCGCTGCAACGCGTCGAAGCGCGCGAGCGCGTCGGCTGCGTCGCGGGCGGAGACTTCGACGAACGGCAGCGCGTCGTATGGCTTCGCGGCATCGCTGGCGTGCCACGTACCGTCTGCGCCGCGTGCGAAACGCTGGCGGAACGCGTCGTGATGCGTCAGCAATGCGTCGAACGCGCGAGCGAATGCATCGGCGTCGAACGACCCGCGCACGTCGAAGGCAACTGACTGGTTCCAGTGGCCGCGCTGCGGGATGTCCAGCGCGAAGAAGCGCTGCTGCGCGGGCGTCAGGACCTGTGCCGTCACCGGCGCGCTGGCAGCGACTGCAACCGCAGGCTGCGCGGCAGCCGCAGTGACGTCCTCCGTCTTCGCGATACGCGCGAGTTCGGCAACCGTCGGCCCGTCGAACAGCTGCTTCGGCGTGAAGCGCACGCCGCGTTTGCGCGCGCGGGCGATCACCTGCAGCACAAGGATCGAATCGCCGCCGAGCTCGAAGAAGTTGTCGTCACGGCCGACCTTCGGCGCCTTCAGCACGGCCTGCCAGACTTCGGCGAGCACCGTTTCGACCGCGCCCTGCGGTGCATCGCCGGAGACCGTCACGACCGGCGCGGCCGCCAGTTCGCGCAACGCGGCGCGATCGATCTTGCCGTTCGCGGTCACCGGCAGGCGTGCGAGCGCGACGAACTGCGCAGGCACCATGTAGTCGGGCAGCTTCGCGGCAAGCGCCTCGCGCAGTGCAGCCTCGTCGAAGTTCGCGCCATCGCGCATCACGACGAACGTCGAGAGCCGCAGGCGGCCGTCGTGTTCGATCGCGAGCGTTTCGGCCTGTGCAACCGGGCCGGCCGCACGCACCGCCGCACTCACCTCGCCCGGTTCGACGCGGTAGCCGCGAATCTTCACCTGGTCGTCGATACGGCCGAGGAACGCGAGCCGGCCGTCCGCGCGCAAGCGCACGCGGTCGCCGGTGCGATACAGCCGCGCACCGGGCGTGAACGGATCGGGCACGAAGCGCTCGGCGGTCTGCGCCGGGCGCCGCAGGTAGCCGCGCGCGACGCCCGGCCCGCCCAGGTACAACTCGCCCGCCGCGCCAGCCGGC
>NZ_VWWH01000158.1:0-9261 GCF_011753045.1 Burkholderia sp. Ap-955 | reverse complement strand
CCTGCTGCGCCGCGATGCGCCGGCGGCCGTCGCCGACGCATTCGTCGCGACGCGGCTTGCCGCGCCCGACTGGGGCCGCATCGCGGGCGGCTTCGATCCGCACGCGATCGACGTCGCCGCGCTGCTGCAGCGCGCGTACCCGGCCTGATGCCTTTTCGGACAACTTAGTACGACCCAGTTCGCCTTCGATCGCCCGCCCGGAGTCCCGATGAACCTCGTCGCCGCCCTCGACCGCGCCGCCCGTGCGACGCCCGACCAGCCGTTCCTCGTCAGCGAATCCGCGACGATCACCTATGCCGCCGCGCGCGAGCGCTCGCACCGCGCGGCAGCCGTGCTGAGCGCGCTCGGCGTCGCGGCCGGCGACCGTGTCGCCGCGATGTGCTTCAACACGCCCGCGTTCGTCGACCTGATGTTCGGCGCGTGGCGGCTCGGTGCGACGTTCGTGCCGGTCAACCACAAGCTGCAGGCGCCGGAAGTCGACTACGTGCTCGAACACAGCCGCAGCAAGGCGCTGCTGTTCGACGTGGCGCTCGCGCCCGTGATCGAACGCCTCGTGCATCCCGCGCGGCAGCTCGTGACCGAAGGCGAACTCGACGACGTGCCGTGCTTCGACACGCTGTGCGCGACGATGGACGGCCTCGCGGGCATCGAGCCGGCCGACGGCGACATCGCGCAGATCCTCTATACGTCGGGCACGACCGGCTACCCGAAAGGCTGCGTGCACAGCCACCGCACCGTGACGCTCGCGGCGATGCAGGCGGCGCTCGCAACCGGCATCGGCCGCCACGAGCGCACGTTGATGGCGATGCCGATCTGGCATTCGTCGCCGCTCAACAACTGGTTCGGCGGCACGCTAGTCGCGGGCGGCACCGTCGTGCTGCTGCGCGAATACCATCCGCTGCGATTCCTGCAGACCGTCGAGCGCGAGCGCGTGACGCTGTATTTCGGCGCGCCGGTGTCGTACCTGCTGCCGCTCGACACGATCGACGGCTTCGCGGCATTCGACCTGTCGAGCGTGCGCGCCTGGCTGTACGGCGGCGGCCCGATCGGCCCCGCGCAAGCCGAACGTCTCGCACGCGCGTATCGCAGCGATGCGTTCTTCCAGGTGTACGGCATGACGGAAGCAGGGCCGGCCGGCACGACGCTGTATCCGGACGAGCAGCTCGCGAAGGCCGGTTCGATCGGCCGCACCGGCGGCCCGGGCGTCGACCTGCGCGTCGTGCGGATGGACGGCATCGACGCGCAGCCGGGCGAGACCGGCGAGATCTGGCTGAAGACCGACAGCATGATGCTCGGCTATCTCGACGATGCGGCCGCGACGCGCGCCGCGTTCGCGCCGGATGGCTGGTATCGCACCGGCGACATCGCGCGGATCGATCAGGATGGCTACCTGTTCATCGTCGACCGGCTGAAGGACATGATCGCGACGGGCGGCGAGAACGTCTATTCGAAGGAAGTGGAGGACGTGCTCGGCGCGCACCCGGACATCGCCGAGGCGGCCGTCGTCGGTGTCCCGCATCCCGACTGGGGCGAGACGGTGGTTGCGCACGTGGTGCTGCGCGCGGGCACCGTGCCCGACGCGGATGCATTGCGCGCGTTCTGCGGCGAGCGGCTGGCCGCGTACAAGGTCCCGCGCGAATTCACGTTCGCGCAGGCGCTGCCGCGCACGCCGACGGGCAAGCTGCAGAAGTTCCTGCTGCGCGTGCGTCGCGAATAGCCGCTTGCGCGACCGCGGCAAACGAAAAAGCCACCCGGCCCGACGGCCCGGTGGCTCTTTCACATGACCGGCGGGGCAGCGACATGCGCCGCCGCCCGTTCGTCACGTCACTGGCTGCTTACTTCCCGCCGATGCTCTTCAGCGGCTTCCACTCGCCCTTCTCAACCTTGTACATCGTGATGCCGCCGTTCTTCAGGTCGCCCTTCGCGTCATACGCGACGTGCGTCGACGTCACGCCGGCCATGTCGGTCTTCGCGAGCAGCGGCAGGTACTTCGCCGGATCGGTCGAATCGGCCTTCTTCATCGCGTTGAACAGCGCCATCGCGCCGTCGTACGCGTACGGCGAGTACGTCTGCACGTCTTCGCCGAAGCGCTTCTTGTACTTGTCGGCGTACGTCTTGCCGCCCGGCATTTCTTCCAGCGGGAGGCCTGCCAGCGAAGCGATCGTGCCGTCGGCCGCGTTGCCCGCGATCTTCAGGAACGTCGGCGTCTTCACCATTTCGCCGCTCATCAGCGGGGCGGTGATGCCGAGCGCCTTCATCTGCTTGACCATCGGTGCCGCCTGCGAATCCGCGCCGCCGTAGTAGACGAGATCCGGCTTCGCCGCCTTCAGCTTGGTCAGGATTGCCTTGAAGTCGACAGCCTTGTCGTTCGTGAATTCACGGTCGACGATCGATGCGCCGCCTGCCTTCGCGGCCTTCTCGAACTGGTCGGCGAGACCCTGGCCGTAGGCCGTGCGGTCGTCGACGATCGCGATCTTCTTCATGCCGAGATCCTTCGACGCGAACGTGCCGGCCACCGAGCCCTGCTGCGTGTCGGACGTCATCATGCGGAAGGTCGTCTTGTAGCCCTGCTGCGTGTATTCCGGTGCGGTCGCCATCGCGATCTGCGGAATGCCCGCGTTCGCGTAGATGCGCGAAGCCGGAATCGTCGTGCCCGAGTTGAAGTGGCCGAGCATGCCCTTGATGCCGTCGTCGACGAGCTTCTGCGCGACCGTCGTGCCGGTGCGCGGGTCAGCCTGGTCGTCCTGCGTGTCGAGCACGAACTTCACCGGCTTGCCGCCGATCTTCGGGCTCGTCGCGTTGAAATCCTCGATCGCGAGCGCGATCCCGTTCTGCATATCCTTGCCGTAGTGCGCCTGCGCGCCCGTCATCGGCCCTGCGTAACCAATCTTCACGTCATCCGCATGGGCCGTCCCCGCCAGCGACATGACCGCGACGAACGTCGCGCCTGCCACTTTTTTCATCGTGTGTTGCATAGCATCTCCTTGGTACCAGGGTAAATGGAGCGGCTTCGGGATCGCCTGGCCGCTTCCTTTGTTTGATCCGAACGGCAAGGATGATCAGCCGATCGTCATCAAATTCGCATTGCCGCCCGCCGCGGCCGTGTTCACGCTCACCGAGCGCTCCGTCAGCAGCCGTTCCAGCGCGTAATCTTCCGCATCGCCGTTCTCGAACGCGCCCACCGACACGCCCTGCACCGACACGATCGGGCCCGGCCGCTGCGCGACGTCCTTCACGAGCGTCTGCAGTTCGTCGCTGTCGCCTTCGAACAGCACCGCGTCGAACTGCGCGTCAGCCTGCTTGCGCACGGTCGCATGCGCCTTCAGCGATGCCGGCAGCGCGGCAACCAGCGCCTCGCCTGCCGCACCCGCGAACAGCGCGCGGTTACCGGTCGCCAGCACCGCCGCGAACTGCGCGCGCGCGCCGCCCGGCGTCGCCGCGACACACAACACCGTGCCGCGCGGGCCGAGTGTATACGTGTTTCGCTCGCCCGTCGGACCGGTCAGCACCGCGGTCGCACCGGCCGGCACCTGGGCCAGATAGCCGTCGCAACGCGCGGCCAGCGCCGGCTCGCGCTGCTCGATCAGCCAGTCGCGCAGCATCGTGAGCGCCGCCGCCGGGTTGCCGCGTGCGTCGCCTTCCACCGCGCCGTCCGCGATCAGCGTCTGCGCGAGCGAACGCGGCAGGCCCGACGGACGCGTCGCGAGCAGGCGCTGCAGGTACAGCGCGCCGCCGGCCTTCGGGCCGGTGCCCGACAGCCCTTCGCCGCCGAACGGCTGCACGCCGACCACCGCGCCGATCACGTTGCGGTTCACGTAGATGTTGCCGACGTGCGCATTCGAGATCACGTGCGCGATCGTCTCGTCGATCCGCGTGTGGATGCCGAGCGTCAGGCCGTAGCCGGTCGCGCGGATCTGTTCCAGCAGCTTGTCGAGCTGGCTGCGGCGGTAACGCACCACGTGCAGCACGGGGCCGAACACTTCGCGCTTCAGCTCGTCGATGCTGCCGATCTCGATCAGCGTCGGCGGCACGAACGTGCCGTGCGCGCAGGCGTCGGGCATCGGCAGCTGCGTGACGCCGTGACCCTTGTCCTTCATCGCCGCGACGTGCGTGTCGATCGTCTGCTTCGCTTCTGCGTCGATCACCGGGCCGACGTCCGTCGACAGCCGGTCCGGGTTGCCGAGCGCCAGTTCGTGCATCGCGCCCTTGAGCATCGTCAGCGTGCGGTCCGCAACGTCGTCCTGCAGACACAGAACGCGCAGCGCCGAACACCGTTGACCGGCCGAGTCGAACGACGACTGCATCACGTCCGCGACGACCTGCTCCGCGAGCGCCGACGAGTCGACGATCATCGCGTTCTGGCCGCCCGTTTCGGCGATCAGCGGGATCGGCTTGCCGTCCGGGTCGAGGCGCGCGGACAGCGTCTTGTTGATCAGGCGCGCCACTTCGGTCGAGCCGGTGAACATCACCGCACGCGTACGCGCGTCGGCCACCAGCGCCGCGCCGACGGTCTCGCCCGTGCCCGGCAGCAGTTGCACCGCACCGGCCGGCACGCCGGCCTCGCGCAGCAGGCGCACGGCCTGGGCAGCGATCAGCGGCGTCTGTTCGGCCGGCTTCGCGAGCACCGTGTTGCCGGCGGCGAGTGCCGCGGCGACCTGGCCCATGAAGATCGCGAGCGGGAAGTTCCACGGGCTGATACAGACCACGGGGCCCAGCGGGCGGTGCGTGTCGTTCGAGAATTCGTCGCGGATCTGTGCGGCGTAGTAGCGCAGGAAGTCGACCGCTTCGCGGATCTCGGCGATCGCGTTCGGCAGCGATTTGCCGGCTTCGCGCACGATCAGGCCCATCAGCGTGTGCATCTGCGCTTCGAGCAGGTCGGCCGCGCGCACCAGGCAATCGGCACGCGCATCGACCGGCGTCGCCTGCCAGATCGGCGCGGCAGCCACCGCGTGCGCGAGCGCCGCGCTCACGTGTTCGGCCGTCGCTTCGCTGACCGTGCCGACCAGGTCGCGCTGGTCGGCCGGGTTGCGCACGTCGCGGGCCGGTGCGTCGGCGAGCGTGTCGTCGGCGAGCATCGGCGCCGCGCGCCACGGGAAATGCGCACTCGCGAGCAGCGCGGACGACAGCGACGCGAGGCGGTGTTCGTTCGACAGGTCGAGGCCCATCGAGTTGGGACGCTCGTCGCCGTACAGGTTGCGCGGCAGCGGGATCTTCGTGTGCGGCGCGCCGAGCGGCACGACCTTCGATGCCTCGTCGACCGGGTCGGCAACCAGCTCCTTCACCGACACGGTTTTATCCGCGATGCGGTTCACGAACGACGTGTTCGCGCCGTTCTCGAGCAGGCGGCGCACCAGGTACGCGAGCAGCGTCTCGTGCGTGCCGACCGGTGCGTACACGCGGCACGGACGGTTCAGCTTGTCGCGGCCGGTGACTTCCTCGTACAGCGGCTCGCCCATCCCGTGCAGGCACTGGAATTCGTACTGGCCCGGGTAGTAGTTCTGGCCCGCGAGCTGGTAGATCGCGGCCAGCGTGTACGCGTTGTGCGTCGCGAACTGCGGGTACACGGCATCCGGCGCCGCGAGCAGCTTCTTCGCGCACGCGAGGTACGACACGTCCGTGTAGATCTTGCGCGTGTAGACCGGATAGCCTTCGAGGCCGTCGACCTGCGCACGCTTGATCTCGGTATCCCAGTACGCGCCCTTCACGAGGCGGATCATCAGGCGGTGACGGCTGCGGCGCGCGAGATCGATCAGGTAGTCGATCACGAACGGGCAGCGCTTCTGGTAGCCCTGCACCACGAAGCCGATGCCGTTCCAGCCCGCGAGGTCCGGATCGAAGCACAGCGCCTCGAGCAGGTCGAGCGACAGTTCGAGGCGGTCGGCTTCTTCAGCATCGATGTTCAGGCCGATGTCGTAGCGGCGGGCGAGCAGCGCGAGCGAGCGCACGCGCGGCAGCAGCTCGCTCATCGTGCGGTCCTGCTGCGAGCGCGAGTAGCGCGCATGCAGCGCCGACAGCTTGATCGAGATGCCCGGGCCTTCGTAGATGCCGCGGCCGCCGGCCGCCTTGCCGATCGCGTGGATCGCCTGTTCGTACGACGCGTAGTAGCGCTGCGCGTCCTCTTCGGTCGTCGCCGCTTCGCCGAGCATGTCGTACGAGTAACGGAAGCCGCGCGCTTCGTACTTGCGGCTGTTCGCCAGCGCTTCGGAAATCGTCTCGCCGGTGACGAACTGCTCGCCCATCAGGCGCATCGCCATGTCGACGCCCTTGCGGATCAGCGGCTCGCCGCCGCGGCCGATCAGGCGCGTCAGCGCCGACGACAGCCCGGCTTCGCTGTTGGTCGTCACGAGCTTGCCGGTGATCATCAGCCCCCAGGTCGCCGCATTCACGAACAGCGACGGCGCGTGGCCGACGTGCGAGCGCCAGTCGCCCTTGCTGATCTTGTCGCGGATCAGCGCATCGCGCGTCGCGCGATCGGGAATGCGCAGCAGCGCTTCGGCGAGGCACATCAGCGCGACGCCTTCCTGGCTCGACAGCGAGAACTCGTGAATCAGCCCTTCGACGCCACCGCCCGAGCTCTTCTCGCGCAGCGCCTCGACGAGCTTCGTCGCGAGCGCCTGCACGTCCGCCTGCAGGTTCGCGGGCAGGCGCGCCTGGCCGAGCAGGAACGGCACGCATTCCGGCTCGGGGCGGCGGTACGCCGCCGTGATCGCCGCGCGCAGCACCGATTGCGGTTGCACGTTCTGCGCGAACTCGAGGAACGGATGCGGCGAGTTGTCGTCGTCGCCGTCCGCGTGACCGTCGGCGAGCTCCGTGACGCCGCTGTGGCCCGACAGCTCGGGCGGCAACTGGCCATGCTCGATCCGCTCGAGATACGCGAAGATCGCCTGCTTGATCAGCCAGTGGGGAGTACGCTCGAGACGCGCGGCGGCGTCCTTGAGGCGCGAGCGGAGAAGGTCGTCGACTTTGACGCCGAGAGTCGTGCTTGCCATGGTGGGTTCGTGCGCCGGTGCGAGCCCGGCAATGTGGTGTGAGAGGATGCGCGAAATCCTACGGCACGCAATAAAAAGGTGCAACCAAATTACGGGACCGGTTGCACCCATAGGTTACTCAATATAATCAGCCACTTATGCGGTTGCAACCTAGGAGTTGCCCGTGGTCGGAGGATCGGTGTTTTCCCTGATCGGGCCGGTTTGACATGCGTGCGCAACCTTCCGCGGGGGGCGCGGCGGACGAAAACGGGTTGCACTGGGTGCGGCGTGAGGTGAGGCGCCCGGGCGCGGCCGGGCGGCAAGAGACGGTTCGGGGGTACCCGGCCCGGTGGCCGGGGGTGCAACGCAGCGGCACGCAGCGCGGCGGCTGCATGCCGCGCCGCTCAGATATCCAGCGGATCGACCTCGACGCTCCACCGCAGCACGCCCTTCAGCGCGCGCAGCTCGGGCTGCCATGCGCGCAGCGCATGCTGCAGCGCCGCCCGCGATGCACTTTCGAGCAGCAACTGCGCGCGATGCACGTTCGCGACCTTGACGATCGTCATCGGCACCGCGTCGTAGACGGTCACGCGATCGGCCCCCGGCAGCCCCGGCAACGCGGCCGCGGCTTGAAGGAGGAACGCGAGCGCCGCGTCCAGCGTGCGCCCTTCGGCGCGCAGCAGCGCCTGGTAGACGAACGGCGGCAGGTGCGCGTCGCGGCGCTCGCCGAGTGTCGAATTCGCGAAGCCGACGTAATCCTGCCGCCCGAGCGCGTGGTACAGCGCATGACGCGGGTAACGCGTCTGCACGAGCACTTCGCCCGGCAGCCCGGCGCGCCCCGCACGGCCACTCACCTGCATCAGCTGCGCGAACAGCCGTTCGCTCGCGCGGAAGTCGTGCGAGAACAGCGCGGTATCCGCATTGAGCACGCCGACGAGCGACACGCGCTGGAAGTCGTGCCCCTTCGCGATCATCTGTGTGCCGACGAGGATGTCCACCTCGCCCGCATGCACATCGGAAAAGAGCGCCTGCGCGCTGCCCTTGCGGCGCGTGCTGTCCGCGTCGATCCGCAGCACGCGCGCGCCCGGCACGGCTTCGGCGAGCGCCTCCTCGATGCGTTGCGTGCCGCGCCCGAGCGGCGCGATGTCGACGTTCCCGCACTCGGGGCACGATCGCGGAATGCGCGCTTCCCAGCCGCAGTGATGGCAGCGCAACGCGTGCTCGGGCTTGTGCAGCACGACGTACGCGCTGCAGCGCGGGCAGCCGGCGACCCAGCCGCATGCGTCGCACGCGAGCTGCGGCGCGTAGCCGCGCCGGTTCAGGAACACGAGGCTCTGTTCGCCGCGCTCGAGCCGCGCCTTCAGCGCCGCGACGAGCGGCCCCGACAGCCCGCCCATCGACGCGCGCCCGCGCCGCCGCTCCTCTTCGAGGTCGATCAGCCGCACGGTCGGCAGCGTCGCGTCGGCCACAGCGCGGCGCGACAGCGTGAGCCGCGTGTAGCGGCCCTGCTCGGCCTGCCACCAGCTTTCGAGCGACGGCGTCGCCGAGCCGAGCACGACCGTGATGCCGAGCTGCTTCGCGCGCCACACGGCGAGGTCGCGCGCCGAATAACGCAGCCCTTCCTGCTGCTTGTACGCGGGCTCGTGCTCCTCGTCGACGACGATCAGCGCGAGCGTCGGCATCGACGCGAGCACCGCGAGGCGCGTGCCGAGCACGATCCGCGCGCGGCCCGTATGCGCGGCGAGCCAGTTGCGCGCACGCTCGCCCTCGGCGAGCCCGCTGTGCAGCGTGACGATCGCGTCGTCGGCGAGCGCACCCGCGAAGCGCGCGCGGAACGCGGCCTCGAATTGCGGCGTCAGGTTGATTTCAGGGACGAGCACGAGCGCCTGCGCATCCGGCCGCGCGTCGAGCAGCGACGCGAGCGCATGCAGATAGACCTCGGTCTTGCCGCTGCCGGTCACGCCATGCAGCAGGAACGGCGCGAAGCCCTGCGCGGCCCGAATCGCGTCGAGCGCCTCGGCCTGCTGGTCCGTGAGCGCCGGCGGCACAGTTCGTCCACCGGCTGCCAACAGGTTATCCACAGCTTTGGGCACAGGCGCATCGGCCCAGCCGATCTCCTCGACGTCGACCCAGCCGCGCGCCGCCCAATCGTCGAGCGTGGCCGCCGCCTTCGGGTGCAGCGCACGCGCCTCGGGCAACACCAGCGAGCCGGTGTCGACCAGCGCCTGCGCGAGCCGACGCAGCGCGGCCCCGCGCGCGGGTAACGCATCGGGCAGCGCCGCGCGGCCGGCTT